>JANNJE010000206.1:0-8012 GCA_031405735.1 Armatimonadota bacterium
AACCACCTGCCAGAAATCGGATCGAAAGTGCATTTCGGATCTGAAATTCCCGTGCCAGCGTGAACGGATGCAAAAAAGTTGTCAACGTTCATGTTGAGTCCGCCAACAACGCCAGCCTTAGAAAAAACTCGAATCCAGTTATTGCTAACTACAAGAACTTGCGTTGGGCTAACTGCACCCATCGTATCGGGTGGAATCGCACCACCATCAGCAGAGGAGCCTCCGTTAAAATTTGTGCCAACAGCATATACGGGAGAATTGCGCTGAGACTGAATTTCACCAACAAGGCTTCGAGGTGGCCACTGGCTTGTATAAGGTGCCCTCGGATTTTGGGGAAGCCCAGAACGATCGGGCCACTTCTCTTTGTCTGGCGAAATGAGAACGTTGTCCTTTTCGTCCTTGATAAAGTCTTTGGTTCTTGGGTACATGCCCAATTGTTCCTTTAGCATCATTTCGGCGACGGAAACAGTAATTCCAGGACCGCATTCTGTTGGAACGCCTTTCGTCCAAGTAAGTGGCCGATTGGCCTGAGCAAATGCACTTTGAGCAACTGCAAGCAACAAGACGCCACAAATCGGCGTAATAACACGAATTCTAAACCTCATTTCTTGATTCTCCTATCCCTAATTTATACCAACCCAAAATGCGACGTATCAACAGTACGTGATGCAAATTAACTGTCGGCGTAACCACGACGAATGTCAATTGACGATTCGTTCGCTATAGTTTAGCGTCAATCTGACCGAAATCTACACTTTTTTTGGTAGAAAGTTGTCAAAGCGAAAAACCTGGTATCGAAGTCAGTCGGATAAATTTGCTAGGCACGAACACTTTCACTATTCACAGAAAACTGCTCTTGATACAACTTTGCATAAAGGCCGTCGAGTCCAAGCAACTCCTTGTGTTTTCCAAACTCAACGATTTGCCCTTTGTCCAGAACCAAGATTTGATCCGCTGCCAAGATGGTAGAGAGCCGATGAGCGATAGCGAACGTAGTCCGCCCCTTCATGAGTTCATTCAACGAGTTTTGAATCACTCTTTCACTTGCTGTGTCGAGAGCAGAAGTTGCTTCATCTAAGATCAAAATTTTTGGGTTCTTAAGTATTGCCCTGGCAATTGCCAATCGTTGCTTTTCACCTCCGGAAAGCTTGTAGCCTCGCTCGCCAACTACGGTGTCGTACTTCTCCGCTAGCCCTGAAATATGTTCGTGAATTGCGGCGAGTTTACAGGCTTCGATCAGCTCTTCGTCCGTCGCTTCCGGCTTTGCGACGAGTAGGTTTTCCTTAATCGTGGTATGCATCAAGTAGGTTTCTTGAGTTACAGCTCCGACGGCCTTGCCTAACGATTCCAGCTTCAAATCTCGAAGGTCAATTCCGTCGAGAAGCACGGAACCTTCATCTGGATCGTAAAGTCTTGGGATGAGATAGGTGAGAGTGGTTTTGCCAGCGCCTGAAGGGCCGACCAGAGCCACTAATTGCCCCGGCTCGGCAACAAAGTTGATGTTTTTCAATGTCCAGTTCTCGGCATCTGTTTCGTATTTGAAGGACATATTGCGAAATTCAATCTTCCCTTCCACATTTGGAATGGGGACTGCATCAGGCTTGTCGTCAATGTCTCGTGGAAGATCGAGGTATTGAAAAATCCTTTCAAAAAGGGCAAATGAACTTAGTATCTCAACCTGTGCACCCATCAGCCCGGTCAACGGGAAGAACAGCCTTGCTTGAAGTCCTGTAAATGCCACGATTTCGCCGACTGTAATGCTGGTGTCGCCATTTTTGACCATCAGCCAGCCTGCGAGCCAATAGACTAATGTAGGCGCGAACTGAGTGATCAGACGGATCATTCCGAAAAACAGATATTGCAAGACGTTCGCCTTGACCTGCCATTTCCCTAATTCTTGGTTTTCGTGGTTGAAACGGTCTGAGAGTACATGCTGATTTCCCGCGGTTTTTGTGAGCAAAATTCCGCTTACTGAAAGCGTTTCTTGCATCATCGAATTCAATTCGCTTGTCTGTTCCTGGACTCCGGTTCGAACATTTCGCGCAAAATCGCCGATGAATTTTCCAAAGAATCCAAAGAAAGGAATCATGATAACCGAAAGCAAGGTAAGTCGCCAATCGAGCAGCATCATTGCCGTAAATGTTGATATAACAATCGCTATATTTGAAAGTTGATCGGTAATCGTGCTGCTGACAACCGTCTGAACACCAGCTACATCGCTTATCAGTCGGGTTTGGATATCGCCCGTGCGCGTGCTCGTAAAGAACTTTAGCGACATGTTTTGCAAATGATTGAACAGCGCATTTCGCATGTCGCACATGATTCGCTGGCCAATAATCACACTCCAGTATCCGTACAGAAGCGTCATCCCAGCACCAAGCAGGACTGCAACAAGAGTGTAAACCGAATACACGGCTACGACACCTAGGTCACGAGCCAACACACCTTTGTCAATAATGATTTGAACAAAAAACGCCGGAAGGATACCTATAGCTGTCCCAATTAGAACGGCAATTCCCGTTAGGATCACGTCTCGCTTGTGAGGGGCGAAAAGTCCGATTACGCGCTTGAGCAATGCGCGGTCAAGTTGCTTCTTTGTCTGGAGTTGTGGGTCTGTCATGCGAACTAGCGAAGGTTACCCAGCCACTTTGGGGGTGTGCGGACTCGACAGCGCTATCGCTGCGATGTTCGGGTTAGCTCGGCTTGGTTAGGGGGTCCGGACCTGTTCGGCACGAATCCCGACAAACCCGAACAAATCCGAACAAAACTTACTTGCTTGAAATCCCTTCTTCGGAGATCATCCAGCACAGCAAAGCCATCGCATTTGCGCCTAGTTGAAGCTCTCTCGGATTCACCTTGTCCAGCGTATCGTTATGCGAATGGTGATAGTCAAAATATCGCTGGCTTTCGGGTTCTAATCCGAAGAGAACCGCTCCAAGCGGCCCGAGTGGACCGACATCTGCACCGCCACCGCCACCAGGCGTAAGGCGATCCACTTCAAAAACTCTTAAAGCAGGCTCCCACTTTGAAAGCCGTTTGAGCTTCTTTGCATCAAATGAGCAGCTAATGTTACGCGGAGCGAATCCACCCGCATCCGATTCGATGGCAGCAATGTGCTTTTCCTTGGCATCTTTCGCATACGCTGCATAGGCCGCTGCACCTCGACCCATAGATTCTTCGTTTGCAAAGAGCACGGCTCGAATCGTGCGTTTTGGCTTCAAGCCAAGCTCTTTGATCAATCTCAATGCTTCTAATGCGTGGACGACGCCTGCGCCGTCGTCGTGCGCTCCTGTGCCTTTGTCCCAGCTATCCAGGTGGCCGCCAATGACAATTACTTCTTCTGGTTTTTCGCTTCCTACGATTTCGCCAATGACGTTTGCACTGGGCACGTCGGGAAGGGTTTCACAACTCAGAACAAGTCGCAACTGCACTTTTATGCCAGATCGCAATGCGCTGCCTAGCTTGACCGCAGACTGCACTCCCAATGCTGCAGCTGGAATTTTGGTCGTCCCCTCTTCGTATCGCATTGTTCCTGTGTGAGGCTCGTCGTCATTCATTGTAGACACCGCGCGAATCACGACAGCAACTGCTCCCAACTTGGAACCTGCAACTGCTCCGCGAACTCGCTGCTGAACTGCAACGCCATAAGACGCGCCCGTTCGAATATTTTCCGGCGGCATTGCACCGCTGAGAAAAAGAATCTTGCCTTTCACCTTCTCGCCGAGTTTTGCTGCCTCTTCAAGCGAAGAAGCCTCTATTACTTCCGCAAAAATCCCTCCTGGAGGAGTTTGGACACTTCCGCCGAGCGCTGTGCAATTGAGCTTTGTCGTGATGTCCCCATGTCCAAAGAGGATGGCTTCCTCTTGCTTGCCTCGCACCCAGTGCGG
The DNA here is from genome assembly GCA_031405735.1 of Armatimonadota bacterium. Lineage (GTDB taxonomy): Bacteria > Armatimonadota > Fimbriimonadia > Fimbriimonadales > Fimbriimonadaceae > JANNJE01. Next base: position 3,888 of record JANNJE010000206.1, read on the forward strand.
AACCATACACGGCATATTTTTGATGTTTTGAAAACCAAGTTTCTCCATGGTTTTCGTGCCCCAAATTATCGCCTTGGCATCGCCTTCCGACCCGCTAAGACGGGAGCCAACCGTCGTTGTAAGATCGCGAAGCATCTCAAAAGCATGGAGCTCTGTCATGCCTTTGATTCGAATGGCATCTACGACTTTGTCGTATTTTCCTTCTGCGATTGGCTGGCTATGCGAAAAGGTAGAAGCAACAGCAAGGGCAATTAACAAACTCATTCTTGGAATCTATCCGAATTGGGGATCAGATAGCTATGGGGGACTATTCAGAGAACGTTGTTTTATGAGTGATTCTTTCGAAGCGCAGTCGTTCGAAAAGTGCTGGAACCTTAGAGAGGATTTCAAGCCGCTCCGCCGATCAGTTCTGGATGGTCGAATCAGAATCATCAGTTGATTCCTCAAACAAACCGTTCGCGGACTCCAATTCGGTCGATTCTGGGAGGGCATCAATGACTGCATAGCTCTCTTCGACATCAAGCGGGTCTGCTATCAAAGGAATCGCTTTTGACCCAGCTGCGCCAAGGGCAGCAAGGCGTTCTGCTGATTTTGCGACCTTGCTGTTCAAATTGTACGTGGCTGTGTCGTAGCTTTTCTTTGCTGCATTCAAGCTCTTGCCGACCGCTTGGAAATTACCCATAAAATCAGCTACGCTTTTGTGAAGCTTCTTCCCTTCGTCGGCGATTTTTTGCGCTTCTTCGGCAAGCTGCTCTTGCCTCCAACCATAGGCTACTGTTCTCAATAGCAGCAGAAGGGTAGTAGGCGTAGCCAAAAATACTTTTTTTGAAAATCCGTATTCGATTAGCTCTGGATCATGCTGAAGGGCGGTTCCCAAAAAAGGTTCACCGGGCAAAAACATAATTACAAACTCGGCAGATTTGAATTGCTCCCAATATTTCTTTTCTGAAAGGCGATTGATATGAGATCGCACATGCTTTGCGTATTCAGAAAAAAGAACCTTTCGCTGGTCGTCGTCTTCGGTTTCGTGGCCTTCCAAGTAATTTGCGATTGGTGCCTTAGAGTCCACAATGATTTGATGCGAATTCGGAAGGCGAATAATCAAATCTGGCCGAAGTTTGCCGTCATCTGTGTCAACAGATTCTTGAGTTGTGAAATCGCAGAATTTGATCATCCCCGAAAGCTGTACAAGGTTTTCAAGCTGAATTTCACCCCAACGTCCACGTTGAGATGTGCTTTTTAGCGCACCGACGAGGCTCCTAGTATGCGTGTCAAGTCGAACTTGCGACTCAAGCAATCCCTTTACTTGCTCCGAAAGTCCTTGATAGGCCCCTTCTCGCTTCACTTCGATGTCTTGAATCTGCTTCTCGACTTTGGTAAGTGATTCATTGATCGGCTTGATGAGAGAATCAATCGCTTGTTGGCGTTTTTCTAGATCGCCTTGCGATTCTTTATTGAAATTGGCAAGAGTTTCTTTTGCGAGTTCGAGGAACGACTGGTTGTTTCTTTGCAGTGCGTTCGAGGAAAGCGCCTGAAATGCGTCGGAGAGTTTCTTTTCGGCTTGGTCGAGGAGGACTATTTTTTCTTCAATCGCTTTGTCGCGATGCGCCATGTCAGATTCTAACTGCTGAAATTTCAAGTGAAAATCTCTAAGCTCTGACCGTAGATTTTCGATGCTTTGTTCTCTGAGCCTTATTTCTCCTTCTAAAGTTTCGATTCGGCTCGCCTTTTCTTGAGATACGGCAGCTTGGGTTCTTGCCTCGCTCAATTGCGCTTGCAACGCAGTCGTTTCACTTTCCAGTTGTGTGTTTCGAGTCAATACAGCTAAAGACTTCGCCCTATGCAACAAAATGCCGACCGCAAGCCCAATTGCCAGACCCAAGACCACTCCAACCAAAACCCAGATTGAATCCATACGCAACTAGTATACGGGTATGCAATGTGGCTCGTTCGTCCCGGACGAGCCACAGTTGATGACTATCTGCCTAATTTCGTGGCAATGGGCGGGACGCCTATGCTACTCTGGTCCGGGACGGACGAGCCATACTTTCCGGGTACGATCCACTTCATTGTTGGGTGGGTGTATGAGTGTAACTGTTTTCGTTGAAAAGATCAAAACTGAAGTTGGCAAAGCAATCGTTGGCCAAAATGAGGTCATCGAAGAAGTTCTAGTAGCCATTTTGGCGAACGGCCATGCATTGCTAGAAGGCGTTCCTGGAGTCGCGAAAACACTGCTCATTCGCTCTATGGCGCGAGCATTGAATTTGGAATACGGGCGTATTCAGTTCACGCCCGACCTAATGCCAAGCGATGTGCTTGGCACAAACATCTTCAACCCAAAAACGGGGGATTTTGAGCTTCGGAAAGGACCGGTTTTCGTAGGCGTGCTGTTGGCAGACGAAATCAATCGAACCCCTCCCAAAACCCAGGCCGGATTGCTGGAAGCCATGGAAGAGCGAAAGGTCACGATTGACGGAATTCCTTACGACTTGCCAGCCCCTTTTCTGGTTTTTGCAACTCAAAACCCACTCGAATTTGAAGGAACCTATCCACTCCCTGAAGCGCAGCTAGACCGATTTTTGCTTAAGGTTGTAGTCAATTACCCCCCGCAGGAAGTTGAGATTTCGGTGATGCTGCGGCATCATAGAGGTTTCCGCCCTCAATCGCTTGATGAAGCTGGAATTGCTCCTGTTGTCAATCTGAGCGACCTAGTGGCGATGCAGGACGAGGTTCGAGCCGTAGCCGTTGAAGAAAAGATTTTTGATTACATCTATGGGATCGTCGCTGCCACAAGAAAATCGAATGACATAATGGTTGGTGCTTCCCCTAGAGCGGGAATAGCGATGCTGAATTGCGGTAAAGCGATGGCGGCGCTTCGCGGGCGTAACTTCGTGATTCCAGACGATATCAAGGAACTTGCATTGCCAGTACTTCGCCATAGGATTCAACTGAGGCCGGAAGCCGAGATTGAGGGTTTAACTACGGATGGCGTTCTAACCGGGATGATTGATTCTCAAGCCGTTCCCAGATAAAGCCGAACACATTGATTCGAATTCATGAAAGTTCTATTTTTGCTTCGTCAAGAAATGGGAGGAATGGCGTCTTATGCCAACTATTTGGCAGCAGGACTGCGGGGACTCGATATTCAAGCCGATTTGATTCAGGCTGAAGGCGTTATTCCAGCTCAGCCGTGCCCGCCCTGACACCGTTGCCGGCATTGCTGAGCTCGCGGTTGAGGACGAACTGGGCAAGCTGCCCCGTGATCTGAGCATCCGAAATCCCGATGGTGCTGCGTTTGTACCCTTCGGCCACCACCAGGGTGTTGTAAACGACCAGCACCACGACCAGGCCGATCAGGATGCCGACCATGGTCTCGATGAGGCCCGCTCCAAGTTGGCGGGCCTTGCCGCTTAGCGTCAATTGATGTCGCGCGTCCATCAGTTCATCCGCACGGTTGCCGCCATCTGGTATTGGTGCGGCGGGTATGGGGGCGGGTACGAAGGCGGCTGCCAGAACACGGTGACAAGCACGTCGAATCCACTCGCGGGAGTTGCACCGCGCTGGACCACCGTTATGGTCGGATTCGGATTGATTGCCGCAGCACCGGGCAGTTGGCGGTCCACGACCGTCTTGAAATCGGCATAAGGCGTACCGCCTCCCGTCGTGAAATTCGCGATCAATGTGTTGGGGTCGGAAATCCACATGCGGCTGACGACGTCGCTGGCCAGAAAGGCCGCCTCGATCCGGAACTGCGACTCATCGGTGGATTGCATCGCCCGCGCCTGAAGGCCCACCAGGCCCAGAATGCCGAGTGCGACGATCAGCACGGCGATCAATGCTTCGAGCAGAAAACTTCCGCGTTGCCGCCGCGCGACCAAGAGCTGGTAAGTGGCTGGAGTGTGCATGTCAGGTCGTACAGAAACGGGGCGAAGTGCTGGCGGTGACCGCGGGGTCGCAGACCTTGATGCCCGTTCGCCCGCCGCCGACCAGGACCTTGAGAGGTCGCGTATTGGCGAGCGAGCTGCTGAACGAGACGGCAACCTCCCTCAGCACGGCCGAGGCGTCGGCATTAGGGGACCGGATTTCACCGAGCGACGTAAAAGTCACCGTGGTTGTCGCCGCGGG
>JANNJE010000207.1:0-5760 GCA_031405735.1 Armatimonadota bacterium
TTGGAAAGATTTTGTTGGAGCGCGGAAACAAGGCGTCACCCAACGAACTAGCCGTTTGTAGAAGAATCCTTGCCAAAATGGGTCCGATTTTGGCGAAAGTTGAACAAGGGAACTTTAAGGAAGTTCGCGATCCTAGAAGCAAGTTCAGTTACGATACTTTGTATCCAGAATTCTCAGAGATTAAGGAAATCTCAAAGGCGATTCAGGCTTGTGTCCATGCTCAATTTGCAAATGGAGATACAAAGGGCGCAACGCATAACTTGATTCTTGGAATGGAAATGATAGACAAAATTGGCAGATTTACTATGATCTCTGGGCTAGTAGGAGTGGCAAATCATATAATTTTCTTTGCTTCTATTGCTCGAAATCTAGACCAGCTTTCAATGAATGATTCGATTCAATTTGAACAGTGGGTAAATTCTCATTTTTCCAAACCGAATCAGGTCAGTCAAGTTTTGCTTCACGAATCGCGTTGGAAAGCTGAGTCGCTTCGAAAGGAGTTCATAAACATATCTGACGAGGACATGATGGACTACGTTTTGTTTACGGATGATAACGACCAAGAACGTAAGGAATGGACTGACTTTGTAAAGGAATGGGTTCAACTCCCGCAATCTGAAAAGCGTAGAACAGTCGAAGCCGTATGCCGTCGAATGGAAGATAGTCTTGCACAGCTGCAAAAGACCACAGTCCTTTCAGAAAGAAATTGGATTATCGAAGAGAAAAGTAATCTTCCTGGATATGAAGGCAAGTTGTGGCAGATGGTCGGACCAATTTACACCAATGTACTTGATATGTTTGCCCGCCATCGAACCCAAATCCGCCTTCTCCGTCTCCATTGTGCGATCCGTCAGTTTCGATTTGAGCATGACCAGCTCCCTCAGTCTCTTTCAAAACTCAACAAACAACTATACATCCATGATCCCTTGACAGGCGAAAACTTTGTCTATGAATCAAAGGGAGAGTTGCAATATGAGCTTTACAGCAAAGGCAATGCCCAAACCGGAAGGATTGATCTTCGATATCGTCGGCCGCCAAGCGAAGAAAAGGCTGATCCAAACATCCCTCCTACTAGCCATTCAAAACTAGCCCGACAACGCTGATTTCACTCATGCTCCACATCGGAGTTCCACCCGGCGGGTCCATCGTAACACGAACAGTTTTCTCCTCAGAAGCTGGCTCCATTTCGAATCCAAACCACGCCTTGGCCCAACGTTGAACCCGATTCTGCCGTGGAAGGTACCAAAGTCCTTTGAAGTCATCGTCGCACCAAACACGAGCGCATTGCCTCCCATGGAACTGATCGTAGGTTTTGCTGATTCGCAGTCCTACGCAATTCGAAGGAACGCTAACATCGAAAGAGCAGGCATTCAAGAGAGAGGCTACATTAGCGCTATGTTTCGTGCCGTCCTCGTATTGGGACTCGAAAAAATGAGGTGCGCTGAGATTCTGGGCACTCCAGTTTGTATCGCTTATGGCTCTTACATCAGCGATTGCAAAGTAGCAAAGCTGCATCGAATGAATATCTCCGTTCAGGAGAACCTCCATTCCTTCGTGCGTTTCCAAACTTTGAAAGAATGGTACTGGAATTCCAGCAACTACAGAATCAAGACAATTGTTGTCATCAATTCGAAATGGCATTCTTGAATGAAGTACAAAGCCACACATCCACAGCCTTGCCAACTCCTGAGGAACCTTCGGAAATTCATGGACCCAAGTCTCCTCTTTTGTAATGACACTTGACTCTTCAGATATCCTTAGCTCGGTATCGCTTGTCCCAGTGCTTCGTGTGATGACAGCCTCAAATGTTCCTTCTTCGTTTGTCGAAATTGTCACAGGACCTTCGAACGAATAAGGGAACAAAACCCCTCTATTAAGCGATCCATTAATGTGGAGTGCGAATTCGCACCGTATTATGTGAAGCGTTCCAGGTCCTTCCCAGTCGGCAAGAACCCTGTGACCACGATGATCGCGGTACAGGCAATCGCCGGACTCAAACCGAAAATGTTCGGTTTGGTCGGATGCGTTGGGCCAGACGTTCATGAGTAAAAGAGATGAATAAGCAAGTAATCATTCGAGATTTTGAGACGACTTTAGAGCGTCTCCATGCAGAAGTTTGCCCGAAACGCCAACCCTTTTGGGTAGACATGGCCGAACGCATCCTACTTTCCTATCAAGAACGTGCTGAGGCTCGGCGATATCGTGTTGCACTGCATTTCAAGCTTTGCCCGGTGTGTGATGAGTTGAGCATTGTGGAAGTACGGGAGTGCCATACCTGCACTTGGGCTGGGCAATTCAATCATGATCCATTTGAAATTGAAGAGCAATTTGAACTGCTGCTTCGCAAGTGCCCTAAACTAATTGATTCTGTTCCAGCTTCAGCACTATCATGCGGAATGAGCCTCAGAGTTCGAGTGAGAAAGTGGATTCGCCGAATGTTTGGTAAGAAGAAACTTGATATTCGGGTTTAACCAGATTTCCCCACACTTATTCACGTGGGACACTTATTATCCACACCGCCTATGGAAGATGGTAATTGATCGAATAGACTGATGCACTTCTATGCGAACTTCCCTCCTTCCCGAAGAACCCCTCTTACTGTACAGCACCGAAAACGAAACAGCCGCGCTTGGCTCGATGCTGTTCGGTCCCAAAGCCGCCGATCAGGTTTTTGGGATCGTGTCAGAAGACGATTTTCACAACCCAGCGCATAAAGAGATGTTTCGGGCTATGCTTCAGCTTAGCTTCGAATCTCGGCCCATTGACCCAATCACCCTTGAAAGCGAGCTTATTCGACGAGGAAAGCTGGAAGAGGCTGGCGGTAGAGCCTACATTCTTCGAGTAGCAGAAACGGTTCCAAGCCCAGCCAACGCTCGATTCTACGCGGAGAATATTCGCGAATATTCGACGCTTCGAAATCTTGAAGGCGCAGGAACAGACATCGTTCAATCCGTTCGAGATACAAACCTAACAATCGAAGACAAGATTGCCAATGCCGAGGCAGCAGTCTTTGAAATCGGCGCCAAGCGGATGGGAAAAGACTTCATGACGATGGCCGCCCTAGCCAACGATGTCATGCTGGACATTGATCACATTGTTGAAACTGGCGAGGAGACGCTTGGAATGGCAAGTGGCTTTCCCGATCTTGACAAACTGACAACGGGAATGTATGGAGGCGACCTTACTATCGTCGCTGCAAGGCCCTCGATGGGGAAGACGTCGTTTGCTTTAGCAATTGCCCAAAACGTCGCCCGAAAGAATCCATCTCAAGCCGTGGCTGTGTTTTCCCTCGAAATGAGTTCCAAGCAGCTTGCGAGAAGGCTTGTCTCGATGCTCGCCGAAGTGAATTCTAACGATATGAAACGTCCGAACCTTTCGCAAGATCAGCTTCGAAAAATCACGGATGCATGCGAAAAATTGTATGGAATGAATTTGTTTATAGATGAATCGAGTGATATTTCTGGCTTCGAAATGCTTGGAAAACTTCGAAGGCTCAAAAAGGAGCACGGGCTATCAATGGTCGTCGTTGACTATCTTCAGCTCATGCGCGGCAATAAAAAGACCGAAAACCGAGTACAGGAAGTCAGCGACATCGCCCGTGCCCTAAAGGCAATGGCAAAGGAACTAGATGTTCCGATCATGGCTCTTTCGCAGCTAAGTCGAGCCGTCGAAAATCGAGAGGGGAAACGGCCCCAGCTAAGCGACCTTCGAGAATCTGGCTCCATTGAGGCCGAAGCCGACATTGTCATGATGATCTACCGCGACCAGTACTACAAGGATCGCGAGCACCCAGAAGAAGCAAACCGAGAAGCAGGCCGAGTGGAAGAAGCCGACATCATCATTGCAAAACATAGAAATGGGCCAACCGATACAGTGAAACTTGGATTCAAACCAACCTATGCACTCTTCGCTTCCCTGGCTCGAGGGCGCTCCAATTCATAATCTTATAAGGTATGAGAGTATTAGTTGTTGGTTCGGGCGGGCGAGAACACGCACTCGTTTGGAAGTTTGCGCAGGAATGCGAAGTCCACGTTGCTCCTGGCAACCCAGGAATGCTATGCGAATGCCATCCTGTTCAAGCCGACGACCATGCCGGAGTCCTTTGGTTATGTAGTCAACTGCTGCCCGATTTGGTAGTCATAGGCCCTGAAGGCCCGTTAGTTGCAGGGCTTGCAGACCTGTTGAGAGCTAATAACTTCCCTGCTTTCGGACCAGGTGCAAAAGGTGCAAAACTAGAAGCCAGCAAGGCTTTTTCGAAAGAATTAATGTCCGCGGCTGGGGTTCCAACAGCAAAATCCTTGACTTGTACAAATCCTTCATTTGCCATTGATGAAGTTAGGCGAATGTTTGCCGAAGGACACCAGGTTGTCGTAAAGGCTAGTGGAAACGCGCTTGGAAAAGGCGTTGTCGTCTGTGAAACCGAAGATGAGGCACTTGAAGCCATTCAAACAATGATGGTGAAAAGGCAATTTGGCGAAGCTGGCGAGACAGTCGTAATTGAAGAGCGACTCATTGGAAGAGAGTTCTCGCTGCTCACGCTTTGCAATGAAACGGGCTACCATAGCCTCCCCGTAGCTCAAGATTACAAACGAATCTTTGACGGCGACCAGGGCCCAAACACTGGAGGTATGGGGAGCTACAGCCCGGTTTCGTGGGTAAGCGAAGAACTAATCAGGGAAACAGAGGAACTGGTCGTCGCTCCAACACTACAATTTCTTCGAAACCAGATCATCCAATTCCGAGGCGTCCTGTTTTCGGGGCTTATGCTGACTTCAGATGGCGTCAAGTGTCTAGAATATAACGTTCGTTTCGGTGATCCTGAAACCCAATCGGTGGTACGCAGGCTTGGAACTGGATTGGCTGATGCGCTCCTGGCGACAGCAACTGGCGAGCAAATTCCTCCGGTTCCAATTCTCGACAACCACGCCGTAACTGTTGTTCTGGCAAACGCCGGATATCCCGGAGCAATCACGTCAAATCCCGAGATTAGCATCCCCACTTCCCTACCAGAAGGGGTCGAGGTTTTCCAAGCTGGCACGAAGGTGGTTGACGGAAAGTTGATCGCAACTGGCGGGAGAGTATTGAATGTGAGCGCAGCAGGAGCGACTCTTGAAGAATCAAAAACTCTGGCGTACAAAACCGCTGAATTGATTCGATTTGAAGGCGTTCAGTTTAGAAATGACATCGGCAGGTAACTTCGAGCCTTACAATCTGAAATCCACAATCTACAATCCAAAATTGAGTCCCCCAGGTACCATTTAGCTAATGATTGACCGGTATACGACCCCCGCCATGACCGCAATTTGGTCGCGACAAGCCAAATATCAGCGGTGGCTGAAAGTCGAACTCGCAATCTGCGACGCATGGGCTATCGCCGGAAAAATCCCCTTATCGGAACTCAAATCGATTAGAGAAAAGGCAGCATTCACGCTCGAACGCTGCGATGAACTCGAACTCGAAACCCGCCACGACCTAGTAGCTTTTGTAAGGTGCGTCGAAGAGTCCATCGGACCGGAAGGCCGATGGGTTCATTTTGGAGTCACGAGCTACGACGTCATTGACACTGCCCTCGGCATGATGCTCCGGGATTCCTGCGATGCGCTCCTCGATTCTGCTGGAAAGCTAAACAAAGAACTTGATAGGCTCAAAAAGGAGCACGGGCACCACCCGATGATCGGGCGTACCCACGGCATCCACGCCGAACCAATTACCTTCAGCCACAAAGTCGCTGGTTGGAAGTGCGAACTAGAGCGGAACATC
>JANNJE010000208.1:0-2859 GCA_031405735.1 Armatimonadota bacterium
TCAGCGCACGAAGAGCTTCTTCAAGGTCAAGTTCAGCCTTTGCAAGATCAATTTCGGTGGCAAGTTGAGCGTCGTCGGCAAGGATCGTAACGTTTGTAGGCGATACTTCGGCAAATCCGCCACCAATCGAAGCGTATTGTCTACCACCGCCCGCCAAGAATTCGATGATTCCTGGCTTCAATGCAGCAATAATCGGCTCGTGCCCAGCCCATACGCCAAAATATCCCGCAATTCCAGGGACGGTTACCGATTCAACCTCAAGCTCCGCGACATTTCTGTCCGGAGCAACGATAGACAATTGAAACGACTTAGCCATAACCTACGCCATCGCCTTCAACTTCGCAGCCTTTTCACGAACGTCTTCAAGTCCGCCGCAATAAAGGAACGCCTGCTCTGGAATGTCGTCGAGGTTGCCGTCCATGAGTTCCTTGAACGCAGCAACGGTGTCTTCAACCGTTACGTAGCGGCCAGGATTGCCTGTGAACTGCTCAGCAACGAAGTTTGGCTGTGAAAGGAATCTTTCAACCTTTCTGGCCCGTGCTACGACCTGCTTGTCGTCGTCCGAAAGCTCGTCAATTCCCAAAATGGCAATGATGTCTTGAAGTTCGCGATACCTTTGAAGAGTCTGCTGAACCGCACGAGCGACCTTGTAGTGCTCATCGCCAACGATTCTTGGATCAAGGTTCTTCGAGGTCGAAGCCAACGGGTCAACCGCTGGGTAAAGCCCCTTGGATGCAATTGCACGATCCAGATAAACGTATGCATCAAGGTGAGAGAATGTAGTCGCAGGTGCCGGGTCAGATGGGTCGTCGGCAGGTACATAAACAGCTTGAACCGAAGTAACTGAACCCTTGTTAGTCGAAGTAATTCGCTCCTGCAAGAATCCCATTTCAGTTGCCAAAGTTGGCTGGTAGCCAACAGCACTTGGCATTCGTCCGAGAAGTGCCGAAACCTCAGAACCTGCTTGAACGAACCTAAAAATGTTGTCAACGAAGATCAGAACGTCTTGTCCTGATTCGTCTCGGAAATACTCAGCCATCGTAAGCGCAGTAAGAGCAACGCGAAGTCGTGCTCCTGGTGGCTCATTCATCAGGCCGAAGACCATTGCTGTCTTGTCAATAACTCGCTTTTCCTCGCCGTCAACGTCTTTGAACTTGGCATGAGACATTTCGAGCCAAAGGTCGTTGCCTTCGCGAGTTCTTTCGCCAACGCCAGCGAAAACCGAAACGCCAGAAGCTTCAACAGCGATGTTTCGAATCAATTCTTGGATGAGAACAGTTTTGCCTAGTCCTGCACCACCAAAAAGGCCAATCTTTCCACCCTTGTTAAAAGGAATCAAAAGATCAACAACTTTAAGGCCAGTCGGGAGAAGTTCAACTTTGGTGGACTGCTCGATATAGGTCGGCGGATCGCGGTGAATTGGGTTTCGAGGCGTATCGGCAGGAAGATCGTCGCCGCCGTCAATAGGAAATCCTAAGAGGTTAAAAACACGGCCTAGGGTTACGTTTCCAACGGGAACGGAAATCGGCGAGCCGGTATCAAAAGCTTCCATTCCGCGAACCAAGCCATCGGTCGTGCTTAAAGCGATTGTGCGCACGATGTCGTCGCCAAGGTGCTGGGCGACTTCGCAAGTAAGGTTGATCCCTCGCTTTTCGTCCGTGATCGTGATCGAATTGTAAATATTGGGAAGGTTGTCTGTCTTAAAACGACAGTCAACAACGGGACCCATAACTTGAATAACTGTGCCGGTTCCGGGCATGTGTTTGCGTTCCTCCGAGGCGTTGAAATTGCGCGTCCCAACAAGTCGGGAGCGACAAGGAATTATACCCGTTAGGTGTTGAATTGGGTGACTTGGGTGACAGGGGTGAAAAGGGTGACGTTGGTTGAAGTGGATGACTTGGGTGAAATGGGTGAAGTGGGTGATGGTGTGAAATGGGTGACACTGATGAAGTGGGTGAAAAGCGTGAACCTCAATCGCCAAAAACTAAATATCGAAAATCCAAAATCTAAAATCTAAAATCAACACCCACTTCACCCAATTCATCCCAGGCACCCACTTCGCAAAAAGAAGGGACTACAATAGTCCATCTCGAATTGATGGTGTGTTATGAAGCGATTAGTACTATTTTCACTTGCTGCAGTTGCTCTGCTAGGTTGTGGTTCTTCGGAAACGGGAGGCTCAACTTCGGATTCTTCCGCCGTATCCACTCCCCCTGATGCGGCCAAGAAACTCCGCATTGCAGTGATTCCTAAGGGTGCCACTCACGAATTCTGGAAGTCCATCCACGAGGGAGCCGATAAAGCTGCCGCGGAGCTTGGAAACGTCGAAATCATTTGGAAAGGCCCAATGAAGGAAGACGACCGAGAAGACCAGATCAAGGTTGTGGAGGACTTCACGACCCAAAAGGTGGACGGCATTGTTCTTGCCCCTCTCGACGATACCGCGCTTAGAATTCCAGTTGACGAAGCCCAAAAATCTGGCATTCCTGTTGTTATTATTGACTCTGGCCTTAAGGACATTGTCACCGTTAGTTTTGTCTCGACAGACAACTATGAGGCCGGCAAACGAGGCGGAATGCACATGGTCGAAATGCTCGGCAAAGAACCCAAAAAGGTGATTGTCCTTCGGTACCAAGAGGGTTCAGCGAGCACCACCGAGCGCGAAAACGGCTTCTTGGATGCGCTGAAGACGGCTTCGAACATAACGGTGGTCAGTAGCAATCAATTTGCGGGCTCAACGGTTGAAACGGCTCAAAAGGCTTCGGAGAATCTGCTTGCTGCCTTCAAGCAATTCGACGGTGTGCTTTGCCCGAATGAAAGCTCAACCTTTGGAATGATGCGCGCACTGCAAGATGCTGG
>JANNJE010000209.1:0-5054 GCA_031405735.1 Armatimonadota bacterium
CCGGGGCTTCATCGCCAAAGGCCGGGCGCAGCAAACTGTTTTCAGGCTCATCGCCCAACACTCCTCGGATGTCGTTGATTGTAATCGGCCGAACCTGATGATAGAGCAAGTACCTTCCACTAGGAGACCAATTTGCGTCAACGACATTGTCTGCTACTGCAAGCGGTGGAAGCATCAACAATATTCCGTTACCAGAATTGACGCATGAATCCTCGATCGTCAACAATGAGCCTAGCTGGGAAAACCCTAATGAGACTGACAGAAGCAGACCACTGATTACGATCGCAGTGGGGACCCCGCGATGTACTAACCTAACTACAAGTTTCATCTCTACCTCTACGACGTCAAAGAAGCCCTTAAGAATTCATTTGAACAATTCGCCATAGAAAGCACACTATCCTTTCTACGTTGATGAATCTGGCAAAGCCAAGTATCCTTATGCCATCTTCCGCGTCAAAACCATAGGAAAACCACATGAAAGCAAACTTTTGTACCCTCGTCGTTATGGCGTTGGCTTCGGCCGCCTCTGCCCAAACCGAAGTCACTATTTACAACCAAGGATTTGGATTCATAAAGGAAGTCCGAACATTGAACCTAAAAGCTGGTAGGCAGTCAATCGCAATTGAAGACGTCGCTCAGCTTATCGAAACGAATTCGGTCGGAATACGCAGCCTTACTACCCCAACTGGGCTGGAAGTGCTCGAACAAAACTACCAATTCGACCTTATCAATCCGCTGGCGATTCTCAACAAATCGGTCGGGAAAACGATCCGATTGAACCGAGTCTTGCCCAATGGAAGCAAGGAATCCATTGAGGGCACACTTATCAGTTCTCCGACTGCAATGATCGGCGATGGAAGCGGCGGTTCCTCGATGACTTGGAACGGTATGGTGCTTCGCACCCCCGATGGAAGAATTCTCCTCAATCCAAGTGGCGAAGTCGAAGTGATGGCTGTTCCCGAAGGACTCATCAGCAAGCCAACATTGCTATGGGACCTAATTGCCGAGACCGCGGGAGCAAATAAAATTGAACTTAGCTACCTCACGAAAGGCATGAATTGGAACGCTGATTACGTGCTCACAATGGACGGCAAGGGAAAGGCAGACCTTAAAGGCTGGGTCACCTTGGTCAACAATTGCGGTGCGACCTTTGCTGATGCAAACCTGAAACTATTAGCCGGAGATGTGAATCGGGTTCAGAATTTTCAAAGGAATGCCCCTGCCCGAGGAGGAGCCATGGAAATGAAGGCAGACGGAGGTTTCCAAGAAGAATCACTTTTTGAGTATCACCTCTATACTCTTCAGCGCCCAACTACTATTCGAAACAACGAGCAAAAGCAGGTCACTTTGCTCGACGCCTTTGGCTTCGAGGTCAAGAAGAAGCTCATCATAGATTCGATGATGCACTTCGGCGTTTATTATCCGGGCGAAGGTGAAGTCGGCACTGGTGTTATCAAGCCCCAAGTTCGATTGGAATTCGTAAATAGCAAGGCAAACAAGCTTGGAATGCCGCTCCCAATGGGAAATGTGAAAGTGTATCAACGAGATGCTTCTGGATCGCTTCAAATGCTCGGCGAAGACCGAATTCAGCATACGCCAAAGGATGAAAAGCTCTCTTTGGTTGTTGGACAGTCATTCGATGTAGTTGCCGGGCGAAAGAGATTGAGTTATCGCAGATTGACCGACCGATCATTCGAAGAAGTATTTGAAGTTGAGCTTCGAAACCGAAAGGAAGTTTCAGAAACAGTTCATGTGATGGAACGGCATTACGGCGATTGGTCCGTGAAGCAATCCACTGACAAATTCGAGAAGCTCGATTCAACAACCCAGCAGTATGTGATCACTTTGAAGCCAAACGAGGTGAAAAAAGTGGTTTATACAGTTGTTACGAAGTGGTAAATCAAACAACCCTCGCCCCCTAACCCCCTCTCCCTGCGAGCAAGGAGAGGGGGAATGGGAACTTAGTGGTGATGATCGTGCCCGTGGCCTTGATCTTCATTTTCAGGAAGGTCAGCAACGGCAGCTTCGGTCATAAGCAAGAGTCCGCTAATGGAAGCGGCATTCTGCAAGCAAAGTCGAACAACCTTTGTAGGGTCAACGACGCCAGCTTTCAGCATATCCTCGTATTCGAGAGTTGCTGCGTTGAATCCAATACCCGCTTTGCCTTCTCGAACCTTTTCGACCACTACCGAGCCTTCTACGCCGGCGTTTTCAGCTATGGTTCGAATTGGAGATTCGATTGCCTTGAGGACAATTCTTCGCCCAATCTCTTCGTCGCCTTCCAATTTGAGCTTTCCAAGGACGGCGGAAGCTTGCATCAGCGCAACTCCGCCGCCGGGAACGATTCCCTCTTCGAGTGCAGCCTTGGTTGAAGCCAGTGCATCTTCGATTCGGGCCTTTCGCTCTTTCAGAGCGGTTTCTGTTGCTGCGCCGACCTTAATAACGGCAACACCGCCGCTCATTTTGGCAAGTCTTTCTTGCAACTTTTCCTTGTCATAAGTGCTGTCGGTGACCTCGATTTGACGCTTGATTTGGTTCAATCGGCCTTGAATGGCTTCTTTGTCACCTTTGCCATTGATGAGCGTGGTTGTGTCTTTGGTAACAACAAGTTTGCCTGCGCTGCCCAGCATTTCCAAGCCAACATTCTCTAGCTTGATTCCCAATTCTTCGCTGATGAACTGGCCGCCAGTAAGAACTGCCATATCCTCTAGCATTGCCTTTCTTCGGTCGCCAAATCCTGGAGCCTTGACGGCAACCACGGGAAGATTGGCTCGGAGCCGGTTCAATACCAAAGTTGCCAAACATTCAGATTCAACATCTTCAGCAACGATTACGAACGGCCGTCCAGCTCGAATCACTTTTTCTAGAATTCCGATGAGATCTTGAATGTTGCCGATTTTCTTCTCATAGAAAAGGATCATCGGGTCTTCGAAAACGGTCTCCATTCGGGTTGCGTCCGTCACGAAGTACGGCGACATATAGCCTTTGTCGAACTGGAGTCCATCAACTAAATCAAATGTAGTTTCGGTGGATTTAGATTCCTCGACAGTTACAACGCCGTCTTTTCCAACCTTGTCAATGACTTTGGCTACTAGTTCGCCAAGCTCTTCGTCGTTAGCCGAAATCGTTGCGACCTCGGTTGTCCCCTTGATGCCCTTTACAGGTGTGCTCATCTTTTCAAGATCGGCAACGATCGCAGCTACAGCTTTATCTATTCCTGATCGAATCAAAGTCGCGTTAGAACCTGCGGCAACGTTTCGGATTCCTTCTTTGAAGATCGCTTGAGCGAGCACGACCGAACTTGTTGTTCCATCGCCAGCCAAGTCGTTAGTTTTTGAGCTGACCTCACGGATTAAGGTCGCGCCCATGTTTTCAAATCGGTTTTCGACTTCAATTTCCTTGGCAATTGTTACGCCATCGTTGATGACAGTTGGCGATCCGAATTTTCGTTCGAGAACGACGTTGCGTCCTCGAGGGCCCAGTGTTACCTTGACCGCATTGGCGAGTTTGTCGACGCCGACTTCTAAGAGTTTTCGTACGTCGTCACTATATCTAAGTTCTTTTGCTCCCATATCTTTTTCCTTTTTCCTTTTTCCTAAATTGTTTTTTTGTTGTTCGTTGTCGGTTGTCAGTTGTCAGTTGTTGGTTGCCTGCATTCACGCATCCCCCATCCAAACCATACAATCCATCCACTTCATACAAGTAACTTAAGCCTTCTCCGCAGATACCAAGTAGTGATAAACCAAGGCTCCTGTCATGGCCTTTACTGTCAGAGATCTGCCAATAAGCTCGTTCAGTTCGCGCTTTGAAAACCTGTAATAGTAAATCCCACCTTCGTGCTCGCCTTCCTTTTTGCCAAACATTTTCATAAGCAAAGAGTGTTTGTACGCTGAAAGAACCACCGATGCGCCTTGAGTTGCGATTCGACTTAACTCCTCAATCATTTTGGACCTTGCCGATTCGTTCGGCAAATGCTCCAGGACTTGGCACGAAACAACCTGGTCAGCGATCTCGTTTTGAAACGGAAGGCTGGTCGCGTCTGCCTGCACCAAGACTACGTTCTCAATTCCATTCGTTTTCAGTTTTGCCTGACACCGTTTCAAAGATTCCAGCGAAAAATCCAGTGCGATCATTCGTTGTGCCCTTTTTGCAAAAGTGGTTGTCATTCTGCCCGTTCCGCATCCTACTTCAACCAAGGTATCAGCGCGTTCTCTTTTCATCATTCGAAGAGTAAGGGGCAATTCTGCGATTCCAAAAAGCTTGAGTCCAATCATTCGGTCGTAGTCGCCAGCTTGCTCGTCCCTTGCTTTGCGCTCTTGATCCTTGGCGATCTCCTCGACATCTTCTGTCGCCACTCTTTGCGGCAACAGGCACCAAATCCCACTCTCATTTAAGTAGTCCGTCTGGCACTTTTCGCAGTGAAGGACTTCCGAATTCGATTGCTGAGCAACTAATCCCGAACGGCAAGTCGGACAAGCAAGCAAACTAAGGAGCGAATCAAGCATTGGCTCCCTTACCTACTTTGCCCCGACTTTCTCCTTCTTCTTTGCTTCCGCACCACTTACGATGGCCAGCACGTCGTCGGAACGCAAAATGATGTAGTCATTGCCTTCTACTGTCACTTCCGTTCCGGCGTATTTTCCGTAAAGAACGGTTTCTCCTACTGAAATCTCCATCGGGGCTAGCTTTCCGCTGTCGAGCATTTTTCCAGGTCCGACTGCAACTACATTTCCTCGAAGCGGCTTTTCTTGCGCGCTGTCTGGAAGGATGATGCCACTTGCCGTAGTCGTTTCCTTTTCGGCTGCCTCAATAATGATTCGGTCGTGAAGAGGTTTCAATTTCATTCGTATAACTCCAGTTTCATTCATTTCCGGGCAAATGTGAATAATTGCCCGAAATGTTATTGGCAGTATACCGGAGAGAGTGCCAAAAGCGAAGCAAATTGAGGATGGAATGTTCGATAAGAAATTGCAAGATCGTTACCATCATCTGATTCTTTTCGAATGCATCCATCGTCAAACCAGATAAGAAGTCATGTTCAGCATGAAGCACAC
>JANNJE010000210.1:0-3616 GCA_031405735.1 Armatimonadota bacterium
GGAATCCTCGCGATTGCACTTCCGATGGCTGTAGCCTTTGGATTCTCGATTGGCAAGGCTCCGGTTCAGATCGGCGACTCGTTCTATAATCTGACTGGTGCTCAGGCACTTGGAGGCTTCCTAGCTGGAGCGATCCTTTCCGGACAGCTTATGGCCGTCCTTCTCGCCAACTCTGGTGGAATATGGGACAATGCCAAGAAGCTCATTGAAGATGGAATGCACGGCGGCAAAGGCACCGAAGCTCACAAGGCTGGCGTAGTCTGCGATACCGTCGGCGACCCGTTCAAGGATACGGCTGGTCCAGCCCTCAACCCGCTAATCAAGGTTATGAACTTGATTGCGCTGTTAATGGTGCCTGTAATCATCCAACCTTTTGGAACTGGCGTCCTCGTTAGCATTACGCTCACATGTGTCGCGGCACTGGCTTTCTCAACTTGGTGGTCGAAGCGATCTAGCATGAGCACGGCGATGACTGTAGCAACTGCTGGGGGCGATGCGCTTCCGCCTTCATCTCCTAAGACTCCTAAGAAGAGAATTACTGTAGATGATGAAACGATCAGCGAAGCTTCAGACGACAAATGAGCGTGAACTAGTGTTCACGCTTGTAAAAAGCTCTTTCTGCATTGAAAGGGCTTTTTACTTTGTGAGATTCGACGGTACAATCAAAACATGTCGGGAGATCGAGCAGCAGACTCTGAAGCAACAAAACGTGCAAGGCGAGCGTTCACAAAGGCCATGATTGACCTCACTAGAGCGGATATGCGCGTTATGCACGGCGTGTTGTACTTGCGAGGACAAGTTCAGAAGATTGCAGGTGCAGAATATGGGGACCTAAAGGCGGAAACGGAGCGAGTCGGCAGGTTGCTTCGGCAACAGCAGGGCATTCGAGATGTAGCTATTGATGTTCAGTATAAGAAGTGAGCTTATTCACTTCCATGCAAGACCCGAGTTTCCAAGTTCTCTTCAATCCACCTCCCGCATTCACCAACTAGGTAGAAACTTCCAGTTACGAGGACAGCTGCTCCCGTAGCTTTGGCATGCGATATCGCTTCCGTCATCGCACTCATTACTGAGCCCTGTACTGAAATTTCTGAAAGACTGTTCCTCAGCAAAGTCGCCGTAGTTTCTGGATTGCGAGCACGATGAAATTTAATTGGCGGAATATATATAGAATCCGCGGCTAGGCTCAACGGCTCGTAGAACTTTAATGGATCGTGTCCCTCAAGCATATTTGAAACTAAAATCCAATTGAGCTTCAATTCCTGAAGGGACTCCACTAAAGCCTTCGCAGCTTCGGCATTATGGGCACCATCGAGGATGATTGTTGTCCCTTGAAATTCCCGCTTTTCCATTCTTCCAGGCAAAGAAGCCTTAGCCAATCCGACTTTCCAACTGTATTCGTCAAGTTGCACTCCTGAGAGGCGAATTGCCGCCCCGGCAAGCCAGGCATTTTGTTCGCTTTGTGATCCTTGGATGCTAATCTGATCGCCTGACGAGAGCGACCAGCATTCCATCCCAACATTTGAGTTGGACTCGTTTGGCCCAAATTCTTTGCCGAAGACAAAACAAGGGGCGTTTTGTGATCCGGCGATTTCGCGAATCACTCTTTCAGCCTCGGACGGAACGACACCAACTACAACTGGAATCCCTGGTTTGATGATTCCTGCCTTCTCAGTAGCGATTTCTGCATGAGTTTCCCCCAGATATTGAGTGTGATCCAGTCCGATACTTGTGATTACAGAGCATTTTGGAGTTAGGACATTTGTCGCATCAAGCCGGCCGCCCAAACCAACTTCACATGCAACCCAGTCGCAACGCTTCATTTTCCAATACGCAAATCCAAGTGCAGTTTTGCACTCGAATTCAGTTACATCATCAAGTTCAGAGCCTGAAAAACTCTCGACAATGGGTCTTAGCTCAGATAGCAAGTCCGCGAAATCCACTTCTGAAATCATTTCGCAATTGAATTGAACTCTTTCTCTCAAGCAATACACATAAGGGCTGAAATATCCGCCAGCTCGAAATCCATATTCTTTCAAAATGGACTGAATGAATGCGGTGACAGTGCCTTTACCGTTCGTTCCGGCAACATGAATGAACTTTGGGGAATCTTCTTTTCCGATAGCTGACAGCAAGTCCCCTCGTCGCAGAAGTTCCGTCATCCGATCGAGCCCAAGACGCCATCCACGTCCTTCTAATGAAGAAAGATACGATTTTGCCTCTTCATAAGTCATTTTTGGCCCCATAGTCGAGCGGGATCATACCTAAAATTGGGTACATTAAAGACCGGGGCGTGGCGCAGCTTGGTAGCGCGGTTGCTTTGGGAGCAATAGGTCGCAGGTTCGAATCCTGTCGCCCCGACCAGAGAGCGATTTCTACAAAGAACCAAACATTTGGCTATTTGCAAATATAGTTCGCTGCTCTTACTCTACAGCCGATTAGGCGATTTGAAGGTCAATGCGGAGCCTTGTACTGCTGATTTACCCTCATCAATTGTCCCAGTGATTCTGTCCATTAATTCTAGTACATAGAGAACTGGACTTGCTGAATCATCTTTTTGAAAGCAAACTACTCATTGTCTCACCTTAAAGGTAGAGATTAAATTTGGAGAAATATAAAATGAAAAGAGTATTAATTTTGGGATTTGTGGTTTCCGCGGGCTTTGCGAACGCGCTTTGGCTCGACGATTTTGCGTCTGGACCGTATTCAGGGTCCATCAGTTCGGGAAGCACGATTCAGCAACAGTTCGGAACTATGCGAGGAAACCAACGAGACCTGTTGCTTACGGTTCTTCAAAATCCGTATTCACAGCAGTTGCAACAAACTATTGGTGACGGTTTATCGGTTACAAGCACTGGCGCTGGACTCGTTGCCATTATTGGTTTGCAGTACGACGGCTTTGATGCTGAAAGTGTTGTAGGATCGCAATTTAACGCAGGTCCTGGCTTCAGCTCGCTAGATATGACTGACCAATTCATTCGACTGGGATTTCTTTCTAATGACAGAACACTAACCGCTAGAGTTGAGCTTGAAGGTAATGGACTTTCGTCATACGATTGGTCTATCGCGGGCAATCAAGATGATCCGTTCAATGTTGACGTAAATCTCAACTCATTTGTAGGTAATGCCAACATGAGTGGAATTGATCGCGTCACAATCTACTTCTACACAATGCCGTCCGGAGATTTCGCTCTTGGGAGCATTCAAGTCGTGCCAGAACCACTTTCGATGTCGGCGTTCGCCGTCGCTTTGGTCGGAATGGGTGCAGCTCGTCGCAAGCGCAAATTAAGATAGGTGGAATTTTCACCCTTTAACCCCGGCGTATGCCGGGGTTCTTGTTTTTCAACAGTACAGCAGTGGACTGCTAAGGAGTTCAAGGGTGTTCGGCACAAATTAGATAGGACTTACAGGTCGTGTTCGACTTATAAGTCCTACTCGATTTTGACTGCTAGTCATTCTTGATAGAAAGAGTGGTGCCATCTATCGTAAAGCTAAGAGAAAACTCGCCCTTTGGCTCAAACCCAATGAGTCTCTTCTGATCGGCGGTCAGTTCAGACCATTTCAGATGGCCTCGTTCCTTCATAATTGCCCGCTGCTCCTCTGAGACCGATTTGAG
>JANNJE010000211.1:0-2645 GCA_031405735.1 Armatimonadota bacterium
ACCTTGCGCACTTTCCGCGCCTTATGCGGCCGTTTTCGACAAACTTGCTGGGCATGGATTCGCTGGCAATGAAGTCATCGTAGAACTCGACCCCAAGGACTATAGGCATTGGAAAGCTGCAGTTTTGTTCACGCGCCTCGACTACCTGTTGATCCCGATTGCTGAACAAATCGTTACGAAAGATCAACCAGACTTTCACCTTCTGCAATTTGGAAAACACGTTTCGGATCAGGTAGGCGCACTTGGAAAGGAGACAGACAGAAAGGCCTGGACCCATGCGAAATTTGCATTGCCGAAGGCTGATAATCTAGACTTGAGAAGCCGAATTGATTTCATTATTCTCCGGATGGTCTCTGGCGATCTTTCAGATGCAATTCTGGCAAATCACGAAGTTGACGTTTTTGATGGACTGGTTCTAAGCATAAACCCATCAAGGGGGCAGGACAATCTAATTCCGATTGGCCGCGATGGCACAGTAACTCGAGTGTTACGCAGCTGCTTAGGCGGTGCTGAGATAGCTGCGTTTGAAACGCCAGGCTTTCCGAAGTAAAAACTTCGAATCGTAATCGTTGTGAAACTCCCGTCGTTCCTTTTGATGACACGGAAACATTGACTTGTATTAAAACCGCAACTAAGTAAACTCATAAACTTGGAAGTAGCGTAATTTTCTGAAATTCGAGTCCCGCTGATGGCGGGTTGTCTCATTTGAAACCATCTGACCAGAAAAACGAAGATTCTCGATGACACTAACAAAATTTGCATCAATTGCGGCGGCTATTTGCCTCTTACCATTGACCGTATCCGCACAAGTTTCGTTCATTACAGAAGTGCGAGTTTTGGTTCACGACTATGATGGCTTGAGAGAAAACTACTTCCAAAATGAGCCTGACCTCAAGGTCCTGACACATAGCGTCGAGAACATTGCTACTGCAACTTCGAGTGCTCAACTTGGTTTTGGTTATAACAAAGTGTCTGCCTCATTTGATGCTTTCAATTTTGACAATCCAGCCGGAAGGATGATGGCTAACGCCCGAACTTTTTGGAATGACGAAGTCTTGATCGAAAGCCCAGGGCTTGAAGGCACACTGGGCACCTTTACGGCTAGTTTGCGAGTTGAAGGCACGGCTGAGTTCAATATGGATGGTGTTTACACGAACGGTGATCCCTATTCGGATGCTGGTCTTTATGGATTCTGGGACGCATGGATTGGAACGAGCACCGACCAGGGAGGGAGCTACTTAGTCGGTGGTTGGTTTGGCGATTGGTATAGTGATGAATTTGGCGTAATATGGTACACGGGCGATGATCTGACGCAACCCATGACCGAAGTCACTTTGGAATTCATTGATGGCCAACCGTTTCTGCTAGGTGGAAATCTCGAAGCCTACTTTGATGCCGAGAACCCGAACCTGCTAAGCGGAACAATAGGTGGCAGGCTCGATTTTTCGCACTCCGCGTATTGGGATGGAATTAGCGGTTTCTTCAACGGATCCGGATTGCCGGTAGAAAACATAACTTTGAACTCACGCTCGGGAGTTGACTGGCGTGATCCCGTTAATCCGGTTCCTGAGCCTGCTTCTTTGGCAGTGCTTGCAATTGGGATTTGGGCAATGGCTAGATTACAAAGGACAAGAATTTAGGAGCAAATCCTATTTGGGCCAATAAAGAATTAGCCGATGGCTGCATCCATCGTCTCTCGCACGACCACAGTTGTCTCTCTTACTTCCATGAGGGCTGGTAGCCAATGCTTGATGGCATTCGCAGTGTGCGAACCTTCGGTCATGATCTCATGGGTTCTTTTAACCGTCTTCTCCATTGAAACTAAAGCCTCAGTGGTGAGTTTCTTAAACATATCCTGGAGGGGGGCCAAGCTGTCTCGCTCCACATAATCCATCATGTGCAGCATCATGTCGTGGATTGTCTCAGTCATGTAGCTGGACTGATCGTCAACGATCTTGTGCATCTGATCAAAGGATTCATCCATCTTCTTAACAAAGTTTTTTGAGGCATCGGGCAGTTTCTTGCTGGAAATCTGGTCCGCAGAATGCTCGAGGTCTGAAAAGGCCTGAAATGTAGATTGGGTAAAGTTGTTTGAAATCGCTTCAGCAAACTCGCCGACGGTCGTTTCGGTGTCATCTCCGAGGTCCTGAGTTGCATGTAGCAGGTCAATGCAGTGGCCGAAGTATTCAGCAAATTCCATTGAAAGGTTGTGGGTCAGATCGGTGATCAGTTCCTCGTAATCAACTAATTCGTTTTCCATCACGATGACTTTGGACTGAATCTGTTTATGCGTCTCATAGAGATGGTCTAATTCATGATTTAGATAATGGCGAGCTTGTTGGAGCCTTTCAAGCGAATTTGTTTTTTCGAGTTCAATTGCCCTCGCTGCCTCGTATTCCAAATCTGAAAACTCCTGAAGTGCCTTTACGAAATGTTCAGCCGACCTTGCCGTTTCGTCATGAAGGAATCGGTGTTCCAGAAGGTGCATTTCGTTAACTTCGTCATCAAGCTTATCTAGCGCGCTCATTGAATCAAGCACCTTGTCACAGGCCGAGACAGCGATATCTCGGCGTTCTTCAATGGCTATGTAAAGTTCGGAGAAAGTCATTTTGGTTCAATGAACATGCTTAGCTTAGGTTGTTTTG
>JANNJE010000212.1:0-3052 GCA_031405735.1 Armatimonadota bacterium
CATCTGAACTTTGAGTCTCTCAGGTTCGACCCAGGGCTACAATATGTGATCCCTCCAGGATCAAATCTGCTCAATTATCACGGCAACCATATTCAAGCCTCTGCCCAGGGTTACAATCTGTAATCCTTTTAGGGTCGAATCTGCACCATCATCCACGGTAACCAGTTTCAATCCTAAACCCAGGGCTACAATACATGATCCCAACAGGATCATTTCTCGACGGTCCCCACAAAAGGTAAAGTCAACCCATGCCGGATGAGACGCTCACCTATCGCGATTCGGGAGTCAACATCGACGAAGCCCATCGCGCGCTTCGTGCGATACTGCCCGATATCCAAGCTACCTACAACGATTCCGTAGTCACTGGCGTCGGCGGGTTTGGCGGGCTTTTTCAGCTTCAGATCGGCGAAATGCAGCGTCCGCTTTTGGTTTCGAGCATTGATGGGGTCGGCACAAAAACCAAAGTCGCTGCTATGGTCGGCGACTTCAAAGGGCTCGGCCACGACATCGTCAACCATTGCGTAAACGACATCCTTTGCCAAGGCGCAAAGCCGCTTTTCTTCCTGGATTATTTCGGCACTTCCAGGCTCAGCGGACTTGTCTTTGAGGACGTTGTTTCTGGCGCGGCAAGTGCCTGTGCTGCTGTTGGAGCCGTTCTGATCGGTGGGGAAACTGCCGAGCTCCCAGGCGTTTACCACGATGAGGAAATGGACATTGTAGGCTCAATTGTCGGCATCGTTGACTATGAATTGCGTTTGCCGAGGCAGAAGATGTCTTCGGGATGCGCGGTTATCGGAATAGCAAGCGACGGGCTGCACACGAATGGGTTTTCTTTAGCCAGAAGGGCGCTTTTTGAAGTTGGCGGGCTGAGCACGCGCGACGAAGTCCCTGGTTTAGGCACGAGCATCGGCGAAGAACTGATTCGCCCACACAGGTGCTATTTCAACTCGGTCTATCCGATGCTGCAAGATGGCACTCCCATTTACGCGCTCGCCCACATCACCGGCGGCGGGCTTTATGACAACGTTCCGCGCGTATTACCATCCGATATTCAAGTGGTTTTGGAGCGCAGGTCTTGGTCGCCGCTTCCCATTTTCAGGCTGATTCAAGAGGTGGGCAACATTGGCGATGCCGAAATGTTCCGCTCGTTCAATATGGGAATCGGGATCGTAATGATCGCCGAGCGCGACGCGGCGATAGGGATTGTGCAAAGGCTGAACGCGGCTGGCGAATGGGCTGCCGTGATTGGGGAAACTCAAAACGGGCCGCATGATGTGCAGATAGCCTAGTATTCACTTCGTTAAGCTGTCACGCAATGAACTTGTTCTCGTTATGCCAAAGGAGCTTTTGCTCACTTGGCTGATCCCTTTCTTGCTTCGGCCAGACCTTCAATTGCTCTCCGGCCAGGGCGTAATAGTCTCTGCCGTTATCAAAACGATCTCGAATTGCAGGGCTTACTTTTACTTTATAGTTTGGCGTGACTGTGATGAGACCTCGATCAAATAAGTGGTGCAGGTCAGCTCGTAACAAAAGCCCATTGGAGACTTCGTGGATCTGAGCTTCGGAATAAGGCTGAATGTGCGCGGCTTCCAGTGCGGGCAATGTTCGCTCTCCAGTAATTGCGCATCTTCTGCTGTACGCTTCAGTAACAAGAACTCGAAATGCACCTTGTCCAATCCTGACATTTGTCATTGCTTGGCTATAGCCTTCGCGCACGCCATCAACTTGGGATTGCTGCGGTATGTCCCTCAGGCGTTCAAGCACTTGGTTGAATAGGGCTTGACCCTCAACTGTCTGTTCGGAGTATGTCTTGCCCTGCATGACGTTTTTTGGCCAGTTTTCCGGTGCTGGAATCCAGTCTTGCTCCTCGAAGAAGAATGGTTCGCTGAGGATGATGCAGCCGACCGTTGGATCGTCAGCCAGGGTCAACTTCTCACCTCTGTAGTGTGAAATGCGTTCAACGAACCGCTGTGGGTCGGCTACGCCATTCGCTCGACCAAATGCGTCCCAGGCAAGGGAGATTGGAAGAAATGAAAAATCTGTAAAGAACCCTCCTCCTACAATGTAGTTGTGTGGGCTCTTGAGTTTAAAGAGGAACATCTCGTTCCGTTTCAGGACTTTGAACGAAGTCTCGCCGCCTGGCTTCCAGAAGTTTATGTCATCGTGCGATTCGCGCCGAAGCTGCTCAAACCAGTTTCGATCTGTAAGTCCAACATACACGCTCACTGGAGCTTCACCAAACAACAGTATGATTGAAGAGACACGAATACAACATGAACGTTCATTTCCGTTACCTATCCACGAGCTTCTAGCAGTCGCGACATACTTCCAATCCAATTGGTTGAGTAGTTCTTGAACAAATTAGTGTCATGTTTCATGTTATATATATATAACATGAAACCCAATGGCTCTAACACATCACAATCAAAAATGGAGGTCATCGAGGTTAGTTCCAGAGTCAAGATACTTTCCGCATGCAAAAACACATATGAAGCAGTATGAGAACATATCTATATGTTCTCATACGACAATAACTAGAATTGCAATCTCTTGCAGAGTCTGGCGTCTTCGGCCTTGGCTACGATTCTCACTCCAAAGAACCAATTTAATTGTGCTGTGCGTCATATATATATGACGCACAGCTGTGAAAACGAGAAGCCTTATGCGTGAAACACGAATACAAATCGCTCGACCTGATATAGTGATGTTCTTCGAGCAGGATGGTCGATCTATCTACAAACATGGCGAAATCGCTGAAATCTTGTCTGCTAACCGAGGCTTCTGGCGATTAACGCAGAGAATGACAACCGATGAGTTCCTTGATTATCTGACCAAATCGACGAAGCTGCAAAAACTGGATTTCAGTTTCAAGCGGAGGAGAGAAACGAGGTTCGTATGGGGTGATGTTCCCATCCTCGAAATCCTTGTCAAGCTATATCCAGGAGCCTATCTCTCTCATTTTTCTGCTGTATGGTTGCATGGTCTGACGGACCAGGTGCCGAAAACCATTTACTTAAATGTTGAGCAACCGCAGCGCGGAATAAACAGCTCT
>JANNJE010000213.1:0-5942 GCA_031405735.1 Armatimonadota bacterium
CCATCCATACCCTGTTGGAAGAGCTTGACGCCGGTCGTCTTGTTGAACCAAGCGACATCAGAGTTCACAACGGAAACGATGTGGTTTGGACCGACTGCCAAATTTGGATCCGGCGGTTCCCAGCCAGTGGCTCCAATTCCAGGAAATCTAGACAATTTATTGGATCTTTGATAATTGCCAATGCCACCAGGAACTATGTTGGATATCGTTTCGGATTGAAAAGTGTTTGGAGGAGGTGGCGGGTTCTCTGGCCGATCAGCAGAGGCGCGTGGCGCATCCTTGATTTGAGGGAAAAACTGACGGCTGTCGGTTGTAACGCCTGGTGCAGATTGGAAAGATCGAACCCTTTCAAGCTGGTTGGTTTGAGGTTGGGCATTTGCTATGCTGGGCGCAACCACTAGCGCAACAGCAATAAGCGATGCCGTAAAAAATCGGACTGTCATTAAGTACTCCCGTAATGAGACTGGCTCAACAGTAAAGACTACCTGAAATGGGTGTTTAGTTCGCTAAAAAGCGTGATAGTTTGCAGGTTGTCGGCAAGTTGGCCGCAGGTTGCTTGCAAGTAGCCAAGAATACAATTCCAAATTCGGGATCGAAAGTTCATTCTCGTCAACAACTTGCCGACCACTTGCCAACCACCTGCCTGCTAACTGCCGACGATTCTCCCAATAGTCCCTCTGGAACCTACTGCAATCCTCCGACGTTCTATACTATAGAAACAACATGGGGGCGAAAGGGTTCGACAGAGCTGTTCGACTCAGGGTTGCGAGCCGAGGTTGGCCGGTTGGCCTCGTAAAAAGCCGTCCAAAAAGTAATTGCGAACACAAACTTCGCTTACGCTGCTTAATTAAGTAGCGGGTCCGCCCCCTTCGAGCCGGTAGGAGGGAGTTCGGGTCTAATAAAATCCGGACAGCCTAGTGAGCTTCTGTTCGTAGCGATCTAGGTTAAATCAATCGGACTGGGCATGTGATCAGCCGGCCTCGGGAGAGGTCACTGCCGAGAAAAAGTACAGAGGAGACGCTCGTGGTGATTCGGGGTACGGCAGTTTTGGAACAGGGTTCAATTCCCTGCGCCTCCACCAGTTTTTCTATCTCATTTCTATGGTTGGCGAATGGGCGTGTAGTCCCTTTTTTCGGAAACGTGGATCACTTTTGGCTCGAAATGTGTTAGATTGATACAACGGGCAAACGAAAACTCCCGTATAAACCATCATGCGCGTTGCATTTTTCACCGAAGCCTTCGATCCGTTTACCAATGGTGTCGTTGTGCTGGTGAAGGCTTATCGCGATGCTCTGATTGCCGCTGGCCATGACGTTGTGATTTTCACCCCGAACAACGAAGACCGCCCTAAAAAGGAATACGGCGTAGTCCGGATGCCTAGTTTTCACTTTGCGAAGGAAATGTATCCGATGGCGATACCTTCGACCTTTCCGCTCCGTAGGTTTGCCGAACTTCAGTTCGAAATCATTCATAGCCATCACCCGTTCAGCTGCGGATTGCTTGCAGAAAGGCTTTCCTTTAAGCACGATATTCCGCTTGTTTACACGTTTCACACGTTGCTGACGACGCAATCGCACTACCTTCCTGCGCCGAAACAGCTTGCCGAAGAAACAATTTTGAGAGTAATTCGCAGACATTGCAAAAGGTCGCATTGTGTTACGGTAAGCACCCAGGTGATGCACGACTGGCTTCGAAAGCGAAAAGTGGATTCCCCAATACAGCTTGTTCGCCCAAATGTTCCAAGCACTTTGGCTCCAGTCGGTGCCAGAGAGCGAATTCGAATTCAACATAAAATCGGGCCCGATGAGGTGCTTGTATTTTGTGCGAGCCGATTGACTCGTGAGAAAAACGTAGATTTGCTTTTGCGGGCTGTCTCGAAACTTCGAGTTCATACGCCTTACAAAGTTCTCATTGCAGGTTCTGGACTGGATGAAAGAGAGCTGAAATCGCTAGCAAATTCATTAGGAATATCGAACCGAATCATTTGGGCTGGCGAAGTGCCTCATGCCGAAATGCCCGATTACTATGCCGCCGCAGACATGTTCGCGTTTCCATCTTCAAACGACACCCTTGGAATGGTAGTTTTGGAAGCTATGGCGGCAAAGCTGGCAACTGTAGTTATTGACCGAAATGGTCCAGCCGAAGTGGTTCGGCATAACGTAGATGGAATACATACCAACTTCGACCCTGTTTCGTTTTCTAATGCCTTGGCTCTATTGATCAATCATGGTGATCTGCGTCTTTCCATGGGCGCACATGCGATGGTTGGTTGCCAAAAGTTTTGCACGCCCGATACAGCCACTGGGCTACAAGACGCTTACCAAATCGCCCGAGAAATGCTGCAGCTGGACATGCTTTTGGGCAAGCGCAGAGGGTTTTCTCGAACGAAGAAGCCGACTACAGGCCCGAAAGTTTGGTAGTTAAGTCCAAAAGTCCTAGGTCTGAAACCCTGCTTTTCGAGAATTAGTGTTAGCATTACGCTAGGTGCGAAGATTTGCACCAACGAGGTAGCACATGACAGTATTTGGTTACACACTTGCAATTCTTGGCGTTCTCTTTGGAGGGTGCCTTTCAGCTTGGGCGATTTTGATGGGTTTTCAAAGCCTCTTTCCGCGAAGATCCGAATATGCTCAACGCGCTATTATTGACCATCCATGGAGATGGACGGTGATCGGATTCATTGTCTGGCTCAGTTTTGGGCTCATCGGCTTGGTTTTGATTCAACAGCCGAATCCGTTGGCTAAACTGATCGGGACTCTTTGGATGTCCGCGATAACGGCTTTCACGGCGGTTGGGGCGTCGGGACTGATCCAGTTGCTTGGCAGCAGGCTGCGAGAAAAGGATCCTGCAATGAGCGAATATGGCAGTCAGTCACGGGCAGGGCTCATTTTGGTTTCATCGGGATTATTGCCTTTCGTCGGTTGGTTTGCAATCGTTCCGCTGCTGCTTGCTATGGGGCTTGGCGCTGGAATTCGAGCCGTGTTTACACGCGCTCCGCAGAGTTCTCCAGCTAGCACGAAATTAGAATTCGGGGCTTAGCCATGTCATTGAGTCGTCGTGAAGCACTGGCGATTGCAGCAGGTGGAGCCGCGCTTGCGGCTTCTGGTGGTTGCCGCAAAATTCTTAGGCCGATAGACGGTGACGGTTTGCCCGTTTCCTTGGCTCTTCCGACGCTGAATTCCAGTGCAAACATGCGATTGTTGAACCGGGCAGGATTTGGACCTCGTCCAGGCGACCTGGCATTGCTTGAGCAGAAGGGACGTGATTCCTGGATCGAAGAACAGCTTAAGGGAGACTTGAAGGAGCCGCTCCACCTTGAATTTGAGGTGAATCAGATGGACGTATTCCATCTGGATGCACAAGATTTGGAAGATGCCTCCATGGAAGAGGTGATCGAGCAACTTCAGCAGGCTCAGCTATTGACCGCGGTGTATTCCAGAAACCAGCTTCGCCAAAGAATGGTTGAATTTTGGACGAACCACTTCAACATTTATTCTAAAAAGCTAGATTCGTCTTTTCGGCTGGGCTCTGACAGTTGGTCAGTCATTCGCAAGCATTCGCTTGGAAATTTTGGCGATATGCTCCGCGCATCTGCAAAGAGCCCTGCGATGCTTGGCTATTTGGACAACGACGTCAACAAGAAAGGCGTAGCAAACGAAAACTATGCTCGCGAACTGATGGAGCTTCATACTCTCGGTGTTGATGGTGGCTACACTCAAAAGGACATTCAAGAAGTCGCACGTTGCTTTACTGGCTGGACAATTGAAAACCGATTCCTTAGACCTCGAAATACCGCGCGCTTTGACCCAGAGATTCACGATGATGGCTCTAAACTGGTCCTTGGAAAGAGAATTCCTGCAGGACTAGGAGAGAAGGATGCAGAGATTGTGCTCGAGGTTTTGCTGAAGCATCCTTCGACGCCTAAATTTCTCGCACGAAAGCTGGCAAAGTACTTTTTGGGCACAAGAAACAAGCAGGTTGAAGAAGAAGTCGTACTGGCTTACAACGCTTCCAATGGTTCGATTCCGGAGATGCTCCGCCCGATCCTTGATCCCAATGCCCTTAGTAAAAGCCCACCGATTCTGAAGCGGCCGTTCGACTTCGTGGTTTCTTCTTTAAGAGCAATTGATGCCGACACACTCGCTGGTGCCGAGTTGCTGAATCAGCTTCGCCAAATGGGACAACCCGGTTACGAATGGCCGATGCCAGATGGATACCCCGTTGATACGGATTCTTGGACAGGCTCGCTTCTAGCGAGATGGAATTTCGCCACCAGGCTTTCTGAAAATGCGTTCGGTGACACACAACCCAGACTTGCAATTCTAAAGGAAAGATTTGATGGGGCAGAAATTGACCTCATGACCTCGTTGTTTTTTGGTGTTGCATCGAATCACGAGTCGGTCAAGCAAATTCAGCCGATTTTGAAAAGAAAGCTAAGCAGAAATCAGGAAAAGAGGTTAATCGAAGCGGCATCGCTCTGCATTTGCGCTCCCGAATTTCAATGGAGATGAACCATGTCTGACAGTTACTCTTGCAAAAGTTACCGTGAAGCCAGCCTTCGGCGAGGTGTCTCAAGGCGAGACCTGATAAGACTTGGGGCGTTAGGAATGGTCGGATGGGTCGCTGCAAGGCAAACTGCTCTATCTCAAGTGGCGATTCAAAACGGGCAAAGTACAACAGAAAACGTTCTTGTGGTCTTGTTTTTGAGAGGCGGTATGGACGGGCTCAATGCAGTCGTCCCCTACGCCGACGAAGAATACTATCGTTTGCGTCCGTCACTTGGAATTGGTGCTCCGATTTCAAAGACTGCGATCGCAGATCGCGCCTTAGATTTGGATGGTTTTTTTGGTTTTCACCCAGTTTTGAAGCCAATGAAGCCGCTTTTTGAAGATAGAAAGCTGGCTGTGGTACATGCCATTGGCTCAGGCGACCAAACTCGGAGCCACTTTGAAGCCATGAATGTGATGGAGCGCGGACTTGCTTCAGATACTCGTGGTTCGATGGGCGGATGGTTGGCTCGATACTTAAAGAGCACGGAAAGCGCTTCTGATTCGCCAATGCGCGCCGTAGCCCTTACAAGCGTTTTGCCAGATTCACTTCTTGGTGCAACTCATGCCGTCAACTTTTCGAATCTGAATGAGTACCAATTGGATGCTCCACTCGATGTTCGATCTGATCTGGCGCAAATGTATTCGAAAGGCAACGATGCTGTGTCTCTTGCGGGAATGGATACGTTACATGTCCTGCGAAAGCTGGAAAGGCTAGACCCGCAAAGCTACAAGCCAAATGGCATTGCCGCCTATCCAGATACGGAACTCGGAAACGGATTCAAACAAGTTGCAATGCTTATTAAGAATAACGTAGGGCTCGAAGTTGCGTGCCTCGACCGCGGAGGCTGGGATACGCATGTTGCGCAAGGCGCAGGAACAGGCCTCTTAGCATCCCAGCTTGATGACGTTGCAAAGTCAATGGCAGCGTTCGCTGGAGATATGGGAAGTGAAATGAGCCAGGTGACGGTTATTGCAATGACCGAATTTGGACGTAGGGCCTCCGAAAACACTGGGCTAGGAACCGATCATGGGCGAGGTTCATGTATGTTTCTGCTCGGTGGAGGAGTGAAAGGTGGAAAGATTTATGGGAATTGGCCCGGGCTGAAGGAAGATCAGCTTGAAGGCCCTGGAGACCTTCGAGTTACTACGGACTACAGAGATGTATTGAGCGAGGTGCTACTCAAGAGAATGAGCCTCATCGATCAAAGAGATATTTTCCCTGGGCACAAAGATTCGCATGTAGGACTAATTTCGTAAACTGGGAGAAAAGAAGACACAATCCGTCAAATATGTCACGGATGTCATGACTTATTTCGTCAAAATTCGTCACATTGTGAAAATTTTGCATGGGTCCGAGCAAACCAACCTTATTTTCGTAAAAATTCGTAAGGT
>JANNJE010000214.1:0-4270 GCA_031405735.1 Armatimonadota bacterium
GAAGTCATAGTAAAGCTAAATTGCGTTGTTGACACAGCGACTCAAGGACACGAAGGCTTAGAAAAGATTCGTCAATCCAGGCTAACCGAACCTTATGATGTTGTCTTTGTTGATATGAGAATGCCGCCAGGATGGGACGGGCTACGAACAATGAGGGAGATTTGGAACATCGCCCCAGATCAGTTTGTGGTGCTGTGTTCAGCGTACTCAGACTATTCGTTCGACGACATTGTCAGGGAACTTGGAATGAAGTCAAACTTCCTGATACTTCATAAACCGTTTGAACCAGATGAGGTACTGCAGATTGTCCAATCCGTTGCTGCAAAGACCAGCAGGCAAGATCGAGACGATAGGAATCTAGGAAGTCAACTTGAACGAGCAATCGCAAAGGAGGAGTTAAGCTTAGCTTTCCAGCCGATCATAGTCCTCAAGACTGGTGAGATTTGGGCGTTCGAGGCACTTTGCCGGTGGGATATTGACGGCAAACCTGTGTCGCGACCGGATGAATTCATTCGGGTTGCAGAGGAAACGGGCCTCATTTGCGATTTAGGAAATTGGGTCCTTCGGGAAGCCATGGCGTGCTCTAAACAACTTGAATATGCCACCAACGAATCAATTAGAATCTCCGTCAACGTATCTCCACTTCAATTGAAACCCGGATTTGACGATGCATTAGCGTATATGCTAAAAGTGAACGACCTGCGGGCAAGCTCGATCGGCCTTGAGATAACAGAAAGCAGATGTATTGATACGGGATCGGCATCAGAAAAAATTCTTGCCAATCTTCGAGACCTTGGATTTCACATCCTCCTAGATGACTTTGGCAGCGGATATTCCAATCTTCTAGGGCTTGCCACCAAGGCTTTCGAAACGCTCAAAATAGACAGGCTGTTTTGTGCCGGACTACATTCAAGTAGTTGCACAATTCCAATCGTCAAATCGGTCATTGAGGTTGCAAATGGGCTCGGAAAGACCTGCATTGTGGAAGGCGTGGAGACCATTCAGCAAGAGAAAACCCTGCGAGGGCTTGGTTGCAATTTGGTTCAAGGATATTTGTACTCGCCGCCAATGTCTTTTGACAAGGCAATCGAATGGGTTCGTGAAGGGAAGAAGCGATCAATCAGATCAGCAGCATAAGAGTCTTCGGCAACCCGGCTTTTGCATCGCTTTGAGGGTTCAATTTTGAATTTCGCAAACATTCTCTTTGCATCTTAGAGTCATCGCTGTCGCTGAAAGTGTCCTATACTTATCAATGCCAAGATGGATCGAAGCTGGCCTATGGGGATTGCTTTCAGGTAGCGCACTCGTGATCGGTGCTGTCATCGGATTTCGCTTGAATGTCCCGCGAAAAATGGTTGCCCTGATCATGGCTTTTGGCAGCGGTGTACTGATTTCTGCGCTTTCATTCGAGCTGATGGAGGAAGCATTTGAGCATGGCGGAATTGTTGGCACTGCAATCGGGTTTGTCGCTGGCGCAGGAATTTTCACCGTTGCAAACCTGATTTTGGCCCGTCAAGGCGCAAAGCACCGAAAACGTTCTGGCGAGCATCAACCAACCGAAGGCGAAGATGAAGGCAGCGGAATGGCGATTGCCCTCGGCGCCTTGCTAGATGGAATACCAGAGTCAATTGTCATTGGTTTGAGTTTGGTAACAGGCGGCGCAGTAAGCTGGGTTGCGGTTGTGGCGATCTTTATGTCGAACCTTCCCGAAGGGCTGGCGAGTGCAACCGGCATGAAAAGGGCGGAACGAAGCTTCGGCTATGTGCTGGGGCTGTGGAGTGCTATCGCGCTGGTTTCCGGAATTTCGGCGATTGTTGGGTTTCTTGCATTTCGCCACGCTTCGCCTGACGTTGTCGCAGGCACTACCGCCGTGGCGGCAGGCGCGATTCTTGCCATGATCGCCGACACCATGATCCCAGAGGCGTTTGAAGAAGCTCACGACATGGCCGGGATGGTGACGGTCGCCGGGTTCCTTGCGGCATTTGCACTTTCCAAATGTTTAAAGTGATGGAAAGTGAGTGGAGATAGCAAACCAGAATTCCCCTTCCTCCCTTTTCCCAAACTTGCTGTTTCGTCGAAGAGGGAGGAAGGGGCAAGGGGATGGAGGGATATTTGCTCGTCGAGACCCCGCGACCGTAGCTTCGCCGTGACGTTCGGGGCATCAAAACCGTTCGAGCATTTCCAGGCAACTGAATCGTCCCTTCGATATAGCTACAAATCTAATGGGAAACGAAATCCGGCCAAAGTCAACTGACATCTCTTCGAACCGACTCATCGGTTGGCTCGAAGAGCTGATATGGGAGCTTCATTCGGCAAAAATGTCAATCTGTTTTGCGGAAGAGATGAATGTTGAGCCGCGCGAAGGCGAAGAGCTTCCAGCGCCCTGGCCGCGAGTGATGACCATCCATTACATCCATGCTAGCCTCGTCCTTTCACGAATCCTAGCGCCTCAACGCAGGCCAGATCCTCTTTCCCTGCCAACGTTTATAGGCGAGATTACGGAAATGAAACCTGCAAAGCTAGCTGGCGACCTCGGTTGCGATGGTGGTATCGCGTGCACACCTGAAAGAGCTACAAAGATACAAGAAGTAGCTCTAAAGGTGAAACAAGAAATTGAGAAGTGTACGTACACCCAAGATCTTATGGTCCTTCGTGACAAGAGTTTGGCCCACCTTACAGAGCAGAGCAGGAAGGGTGCTCCAGGAACAACTTTAGATTACAGGACCGTTCTAAACGTTGAAGAACAGCTTGGAAAGTGGTTGCACAAGCTCTACAGTGAAATCACTAACGCTGACTTTTTCATGAGACGCTTAATGGAAGGATTTGTCGCCTACGAAATGAAACTGATTGGTAGGGGCATGGAGTATTCGAAAGCGATCGAAGATGCCAGGTCATTGCCTTTTGATTACTCGAAAGAACCAATGGAATCTTGGCCACCACAAAAAACGGTCAAGCTCTTGGAGCGATACATCAAAGCATATGGCTTACTGCCGACACTGGACTAATGATTTTGGAAACACGAGCTACACCGGCAGGTGGGCGAGGCAACGAAGTTTCCCGATCCATCCACACACTCTGTTTATCCATCCACACATTTTGTTTATGCTCCCACACACCCTGTAGATGCCCCCACAGACCCTGTTTGTGCTTCCACACACCCTGTAGATGCTCCCACGAACCTCGGGGATGGCCGCCCAGACCCTGTTTGTGCCCCCACAAACCTCGTTTGAACCTAAATTGACAATATCTCACAATTCTTCTGGTACGATTTGGCATAGGAGGGATCAAAACGATGCCAGACAGAATTCGAAGACAAGCAACACCATTGCGCGACCAACTCACCCAAGCCATTGCGGGAGCAACGGCGCTAGGGCCTGGCTGGCCGATAAATGCGCCGACAATCCTCGCAATGGGGGTTGCCAGAGACAACCTTTCCGCCTCGATCACCGACACCAAGCAAGCCGCATGGCAAGTTGCCGCGCAGCTCAAAGGCACGAGGGTCGAAGCGGGCATTCCGATCATGCAAAAAGTGGACGAAGCCACGACTTTGCTCTACGGCGCGAGCGGAGCGGAAAAGAACAATTTCGGCCTAACTCCCGAAGGCGCTCCGATGCCGCCGCTTCATAAACTGATCGAAATTGTGTTCATTGATGGGCCTGTTGCCGGTTCGCTGAAGGCAGATTGGGAGAGCATTGAGGGCGCATCTTATGAAATTCAGTGGTCAACGACCTCGAATTTTGCAGTGATTATCGGCTCTGCGATGTCGGCTTCGTCTTCGGACTACATCATTTCTGGGCTCGTGCCAGGAACGCAGTATTGGATGCACGTTCGCCCCGTCCGCGGGCCGAATACCGAGCAATGGAGCGACCCTGCGACGAGAGTTGCGCCAGTCTAATTTACAACCAGATCGCCACCCCCTCGGACTTTGAGGGAAGGAGGGGGGCGATTCATTTAGCCTGGGCAATTCGAAGATCCCGCCGAACGAAGTGAGGGAAATGTAACCGGGACTCTTCGAGCCTGTCCGGGTCAGTCGGTGAGGGTCGGGGGATCTAATGAGAGCTTCATAGTATGAGTAGGTACGGCAAGTCGAGAATGGCAATGCACTTTGGGCCGACACAGCTTGGCATGAAGTCGTTATCGTTGGCTGAAATTTCCCATAGGTTGGCCAATTTCAATAGCGTTGGCTGTTTGCATCAGCTTGCATCAATTACTTGTGCACTGTCGCACAAAGGCACTGTTGACAACGACTTTCAGAATTGGTTAGTGCATC
>JANNJE010000215.1:0-4327 GCA_031405735.1 Armatimonadota bacterium
CGGCAAAAAGCCCTGCCAAATAGTCTATCGTAAACGGACTGCCCGTTTCAACTCCTGAGTAACTTGGGCCAAGAAATATCTGCGCATATTGGGCCGCAAAGGTGTGAGCCTCCGATTCAGAAATGATCGAATTTGGCCGACTCATCCGATGTTCATTCGGAACTTCGACACTCACATATTCCAACGCCCTAAGTCCGATTGAAAATTGAAAATACATATCTTCAAATTCAATTCGGAAACTGGCTCCATCTTCGATAACTTTTGCCTGATTACTTGAGTTCGGCCACAAATTTCTGCTTGGTACAGTTCGTAATGCGTTGCGCCAAATCGTGCATTGCAAGACTTCATGTGACCGGTCCTGATATAAGCCGGGAATTACGCAACCTGCTATGGCAATACTCAAAAACATTCTCAAGTCCCTTGTTTTTGACGCCGTGAAACTAATTAAGTTGCGCCGTATATCTCAGCCAGATATATGCTGACAACTGGCCCAATTCAAACCCCTCTTCATGCCACAATCTTCCCTATGCCAGAAACTGTTTCCTCTGCCTTTCGCCAGCTTCCCTACATGGGAGTCATTCGTGTAAACGTTGAAGCCATCACGAACCACGGATACCAAATGGGAGACCCCAATTGGTCAAATTTAGGGCAAGGACAGCCGGAAGTAGGAGACATGGATGGCGCTCCGCCGCGAATTTCGGAAATGCCGATTCGTCCCGAAGATCATGCCTACGGCCCGATCGAAGGGATTCCAGAGCTTCGAGAGGCCATCGCAGATCACTATAATCGGCTATATCGGAAGGGAAAGAAACCGTTTTCCTCGAAAAATGTAGCCATGGCGCCTGGAGGAAGAGCAGCCCTTACAAGGATTGGCGCCACTCTCGACCGAACGAAGCTCGGTTATTTCACGCCCGACTATACGGCTTACGAAGACCTCCTAACAACTTTTCCAAGAATTGATCCAGTCTGGTTGGAATTGACGGCCGACAAGGGGTTCAGGATGGACGCCGAAGAGCTAGAACGGAGAATCAGAAGCGAAAGGCTGTCCAGTGTGTTGATCAGTAACCCATGTAATCCAACCGGCGCAGTCATGCGCGGCGAGTTTCTTGCTAGCTGGGCGGAGCTGAGCCGAAAAACGGGCACAACTTTGCTGATGGACGAGTTCTATTCGCATTTCACTTACGATGATTCAAATTCGCCTGCGAGCATTGCTGAATTTGTGGACGACATCGAAACCGACCCGATTGTGATTGTCGACGGCCTCACAAAATCGTTTCGCTATCCAGGATGGCGGCTTGGGTGGGTTGTTGCTTCTGAGCGCATTATTAACACTTTAGCGGCGGCTGGCAGTTTTCTCGATGGTGGGCCGTGCCGACCCATTCAGCGGGCTGCGATCCTCGCCTTGGAACCGAATCAAGCCGACCAAGAAACGCAAGCAGTCCGAAACGTATTTCGGAAAAAACGCGATCTGACAATCTCCAAGCTGACTGCATTGGGGATCGAGTTTCCTCACAAACCTATGGGAACGTTTTATGCCTTTGGCTATGTCGGCAACTTGCCAGAGCCACATAACACGGGCGAAGGATTCATGCGGGAAGCATTTAATGTGAAGGTCCTTACTGTCCCCGGGGAGTATTTCGACGTAAATCCTAATCGGACGCGAACGGGCGTTTCTCCATTGACGCCATGGGTTCGGTTCTCGTTTGGGCCGCCAGAGCAGAATTTGTCTGCCGGTTTGAATCGGTTAGGCGATATGCTCCGCTAACAGCAGTTTGGATGGCAATAATGCCATCCAAACTTCTCCCATATGCAACACCGGCACCTGCCGACTTCAGATTTCGATTACGGAGTTACTTCCCATTGCACCCAATCTGTGCTAGCCGTCCAACCGTCAATATCAGAAACATCGGCTTGGGGAACCGTACGGATTCTTGATCGAAGGGCGTTGCCTGCAAGCATAAATCGCTGGGGATTCGTGATGATAGCCACATTTCGCAAGGCGTCGGCAAATGACGATGTCGAAACGTCAACCGTTTCCCATGCCGAACCGTTGAAGAAGCCAACAATCTGTGTCAAATCGTTTCGGCTCGCTCTCAATTCAATCGCATAGTCAATCCGAGATGCTGTTGCTGACGGACATGTCGTCCCAAACTCGACATTAGAAATGCTGTCAAATTCGTCCAGCAACATAACATAGACGTCATTATCGCTTGCGCCTAAACTTGCCAAATTGCCGCCAAATTGCAATCCTTGCACAGGTGTCACAGTTAGCGGGTTCATGATCCATGAACCAATAACGTTGTAAGCCATGTCCTGAGGAATCAATGCTGGCTCATCCTCGGCTGCGAACCAATTTGCGCCAAGCAACTGCAAGGCGTTTGCGCCGACTTTCCCAGTTTGTCCGAGGATCGTGACAGGCACGTTCCAAGGGCCGGAAGGATTTGTTCCTCCCAATTGCCAATCTGCCCAATAAGTTCCCGAATTTAAAATTTGTGACGAGACCAGATTCGCTCGAATCGCCATAATCATTCTTGTGTTAATTGTTGCGCCGCCAGCCAAATCATCTGTGCGATAAACCCCCGTAAAGGTGCCGCTAAGGAACCTATTTGTGATTGGATCGCCTGCAACTACTGATCCTCCTGCATTAGGGGCACCATTCCAAATTCGAAAATTGCAATCGTTTATCGTATTAGAGGTCGCATCTGACTGATAAGCGTAGGCAGTAATCCCCTGAATCCGGAGTTTTGCTCCAGCTGGCACTACAAAGTCGTCTGCAAGTCTGATGCCGGCAACCTTTTGGCATCCAAATCCATAGGCGTTTAGCAAGAGCACACTTGTCTGCACCTCAGACCTTGGTGCATTGCCAAAACCGCCATTGGCATGTGTCTGAAAAGGTCCATTGCTTATTGCAACTTGCGCATTTCCGACAACAGCCATACCTAAACAGGCGCCCAAAACACCAACTCGAATCAATTTTCTATTTTTCATCACTTATTTCCCAAAACCGCGCTATTTCCCGAAGGCTCCTCAATTGTATCAACATAACGCAACAAATAGTCTGCAAATACTAGGTTGCAAGAGAAGAACTGAGAAATTTACCAGCCGTTAAGTACTTGACGAGACGAGACATCCATTCCGTTCTCAATCGAGTGACCGAACGTTACTAGGAATTTTGAATTTTGTGCCAACTCGAATTCCCACCCTTGAAAATGCTCCCTTTTTCATTTCAAGCACAAATGTCGCAGGTTTCAAGCTAGGAACTCCAGTCTCGTCGAGGGGCTTCATTGACTTAGCACTCACAACTAATCCGGTCGAGTCAATGTACGCAATATCGAGTGGAATCAGCGTGTTTTTCATCCAAAACGAACGATTCTTTTGTTCGGGAAATATAAAAAGCATGGCTCCGTTTTCAGAAACTTCTCCAGATTTCAAAAACATCATGCCTTCTTGGCGCTTGCTGGAAGTATTTGCAAGCCAAACTTTCAGAGATTTCGCTCCATACGTGATCGTCGTCGTCTTGAATTCCCGAAGCTGATACAGGCGATTTGGATTGTCCTGAGAAAACGACAGCGCGGCTAAAATGGCAAATCCAGAAAGAACAAAGACTCGCATAATCTTATGGACGATTAGAGGTCGGATTAGGAACGAAAGCAGTTGAATTGGACTCAAATTTTGAAATCTCCGTTTCAAGTTCAAGCGTACTACCAATCAAGTCAAGGCCTTTTAGCAGCGAGTTCTTTGTAGACTCATTCACATCAAAATCCCAAGAATCGGAAGCAGACTGAATGGATTGAGAAAGAAGGTCAACTGTTAGCTGGCCGCCACTTTCGAGGTTGGCTACCTCTTGATGATCCGATTCTGGCAATTCGATCAACAGAAGGCCGCAATTTGCCGCATTTTGGCGAAAAATGTCGCTATAGCCTGGCACATTCCCTGTCTTCTTGCTTATCACGCAGAGAAAACCGGCTTGCTGAATCGCCCAAACGGCGTGCTCGCGAGAGCTCCCGCACCCAAAATTTGATCCAACTACCAAAACGGATGCGCCAGATGCGCTTTCTTGGTCAAGCGGAAATTCTGGTCCGCGAACATCCTTGAATAGCAGCTCTCCGTATCCGCTCTTGGTGACCATCGTCAGGAATCTTGCTGGAATAATGCGGTCTGTATCCACATTATCTACGTTGTACACGGCGATTT
Organism: Armatimonadota bacterium; assembly: GCA_031405735.1. Taxonomy (GTDB): domain Bacteria; phylum Armatimonadota; class Fimbriimonadia; order Fimbriimonadales; family Fimbriimonadaceae; genus JANNJE01. The sequence goes on from JANNJE010000215.1 coordinate 4,195, forward strand.
TGCCAGAATGAGTTGAAAATCCGTTCACGAGCTACATTTTGGCACGTTAAGTGCAAGGATTGTCCTTGTTCATTGAGTCAGACAACCCCCATATATTGAACCTATCATTTCCTTCGCCCTGGCAAACCGCCAG
>JANNJE010000216.1:0-2147 GCA_031405735.1 Armatimonadota bacterium
GGCGTGGATCATACAAAGCTGACGTACCGGTATCAAGGCAGAGATTTTCGAATCACAGATGTGCACGGGCATGTAATCAAAGAGTTGATTCAATAGTTATTTTGTGGCTCGGGCATTTCTGAATTCGGTTAAAGTTGACCATGAACCTTGTTCTTGGGCGCAGTGGTTGGTCTCGCCGTATTGAGCCTGATCCGTGGCATTGACAATCGCAACCAACTCGCTAGGCAATGTCGTTTCGGGATACCAGTTTGAGAATTGCCGTTCAAGAAATCCAGTGTCAAACTCCCCGCTTCTAAATCCATTAGAATCGAGGACTTCAATTAGATAGGCAATATTGGTCTTCACTCCGAGAATGTGAAAGTCCTTGAGCGCCAAAATGAGCCGATTAATTGCAGCGTTCCTATCAGGCGCAAAAGCGATGACTTTTGCAAGCAACGAATCGTAATAGCGAGTTACTTCGGAACCCAAACGATATCCAGTGTCCACACGTATGAATGGATCTCTTGGTTCCGCCCATCCTACTATTTTGCCAATTGAAGGAAGGAAGTTTTTGCTTGGGTCTTCAGCAACGATTCGAGCCTCAATTGCATGCCCACGCAATGCTGTTCGCAGACCGAAAAGCAAATCGTGGCCAAATTTCAGTTCCTTACCATTTGCAATTTGTATTTGCAGCTGAACCAAATCAAGCCCCGTTACGAGTTCGGTAACTGGATGCTCCACCTGCAACCTAGCATTGACCTCTAGGAAGTAAAACTCTCCAGATTCATCATCATGCATGAACTCGCAAGTTCCGGCTCCGATGTAGCCTGATGCTGTTACTAATCGTATGGTTGCCTCACGAAGTGATTGCCAGAGGGCGTCGCTGATGATGGGTGAAGGTGCTTCTTCGACCAGCTTTTGGTGTCGTCGCTGCAAAGAACACTCACGCTCAAAAAGGGCAGCAACGTTTCCATGTGAATCAGCAAGAAATTGCACTTCGATATGTCTTGGCTTCTCGATGAGCTTCTCGATCATCATTGAGCCATCGCCAAATCCAGAAAGAGCTTCGTCCGAGGCAATTGCAAATTCTTCGAGAAAGTGATCAGGTTCCCGAACAATCCTCATCCCCCTTCCTCCCCCGCCTGCGCTGGCCTTGAGCATGATGGGGAAGCCGATTTGCTTTGCCTCACGGAATAGAGTTTCGGAAGTTGCTCCAGGCTCAAAATACCCCGGAGTTATCGGCACTTCAGTTTCGACTGCAAGTTGCTTTGCATCAATTTTGTTGCCAAGTTTTCGCATTGCAGCAGCAGGCGGGCCGACAAAAGTGATTCCCGCCATCCAACAAGCGTCTGAGAATTCAGCGCGTTCCGATAGGAATCCGTAACCGGGATGAACGGCGTCGGCACCAGAATCGCGGCAAGCCGCGAGAATCTTGTCAATTTGCAGGTAGCTCTCGCTAGGTTCTGAGTTACCAATGAGAACGGATTCATCCGCTAGGTTTGTATGCACCGAATCTCTGTCTGCTTCGGAATAGACTGCGACGGTTGATATCCCCATAACCCGCGCGGCGCGGATGATGCGACAAGCGATTTCGCCTCGATTTGCAATAAGAAGTTTCTTGATCATAGGCACGACTACTTTACCGAATGAATTTGAGGAAGATTATTCTAGTGCTTCAACAAACGATGCCTTTCGTTTTTCAAGAAACGCAGCCACTCCTTCCTTGCCTTCCGAGCTAGATCGAGCATCAGCTAATCGCCTTGCACATTCAGAAAGGGGAAGTGGAAAATCATTAACTATCTTCTTTGCGCTCTCGATAGCGCCAGGTCCCGAAGCTAGAATGGACTTCAGTTTTGCATTGACAGTTTCGTCAAGTTGTTCGGTTACCTGATGAATTAAGCCGATTCGAAGTGCAATCTCTGCGGAAAACGCCTCGCCTGTCACAAACAATGCGCGAGCATTACCTGCTCCTATTTTTGGAATTACGAACGACGAAATTGTGCCAGGAACTAGTCCAAGCTTAACTTCGCTAAAAGCAAATTTAGTTTCTGGGCTTGCAATTGCAATGTCACATGCAGCCACGATTCCAGCACCACCACCAAATGCCGCTCCATGCACCTTTGCTATTACCGGTATCGGACAATTCGCTATTGATTGGAATAGTTTTC
>JANNJE010000217.1:0-12631 GCA_031405735.1 Armatimonadota bacterium
GGAAATTGAACTTGTACCCCTTGCCGCAAAATTCGAGCACAAATGTAGGCGAGATGCCCGCACATGAGTTCTAGAGTTGTTCTGTCACCTTCGCCAATTTCAGTACCAACCAAATTCTGAACAATAAATGCAAATGACGCCGAGGCACCGGTTTCAAACTCTTTCACTACCATTTGCCCGGTCTTTGCTGTCGAGCGCCAATGCACGTAGCGCATTGAATCTCCAAAAACGTATTCACGAACGCCTCGAGGTTCAATTCCTGAGCCGCGAGAAAGCCCATGCTCAGATTCCGAGTTTCCCCAACCAGCTGCGTTTGCAACGTCAAATGGAACGGTAATGGGAGCAGGCAGCACGAGCATATCGGCAGTATCTGTTATGTACTCTTTGACACTCGAAATGAGTCCGAGAGCGTCTGTACCGATGATGCTCAACTTCGACCAGCGATAGCGGCCCCTGCGCGTTGGTTTGAATCGGTACGTGCTACAAACGGGCTGATCAGTCCCTGGGGCAATAGGGGTGCTTGGCGTGATACTGTCGTTTACCAAGCGAGGAGGCAAATGGTCCCAAAGCATGATCAACGGGCGGCGAATTTTTTGTTGGCTAATGACGCTCAATTCGATAACAGCAGATTGTCCAATTTGCACTTCTGCAGGCGATTTGCGATGAACGATCAAGTTTCGAACGGAATACGAAGCTTGCACTCTTGCTGCGACGATTGTTACAATCATTGCAGTACTCATGTAGAACAAGTGCGGCGAATTCAGCGCAACAGCCACAACGAGCAGAAATAAACTGCTTGTCGTAAGCGCCACACCCGAAACATTGCTGACTACCATAACAACCTATGCGGCGGCAGTCGGTACGGGGCTCGGGAGCAGTTCAAAGATTCCATCAATAACGGCTTCAACAGCTTCTTTGGAACGGACATCAGCCCTAGGTATTACCCTGTGTCCCAAAACTGAAGCGGCAACTGCCTTAACGTCATCTGGACGAACAAAATCGTAGCCACTCATGGCGGCATGAGTCTGACTTGCTCTGGTCACGTAAATAGAGCCTCGCGGCGAAGCTCCCATAAGTAATTGCCCCGAATCTCTTGTCAACCGAACCGCTTCAACAATGTATTCCCGAATTGTGTCGTGAACAAAAACTTCGCGGACTGCATGTTGCAAATCAACGAGTTCGCTAGGAGTTATGATCGCCTGAATGGAATCAACAGGCACGGTTGTCTGCTGGCGTTGGAGCATTGCAATTTCATCGGCTTTGCTTGGATAACCCATAGAAAGGCGCATTAGAAATCTGTCCAATTGTGCCTCTGGCAATGGATAAGTCCCGGTCATTTCGACCGTATTTTGAGTTGCAACTACAAAAAATGGCTTTGGCAGGTCGCGAGAGACGCCATCGGTAGTCACTTGCCTCTCTTCCATCGCTTCAAGCAATGCGGATTGCGTCTTAGGAGTAGCTCGATTGATTTCATCCACCAAGACGATATTTCCAAAAATGGGCCCTGGAACAAATTCGAATTTTGAAATGGACTGGTTGTAAATAGACGAGCCAGTTATGTCCGCTGGCAGTAAATCTGGCGTGAATTGAATTCGACGGAATTCGCCTCCCACGGATTTCGCGAGTGCTTTAGCCAAAGTCGTTTTGCCAACGCCAGGAATGTCCTCAATAAGTAGATGTCCGTTGCAGAGAAGGGTCATTACAGAAAGCTCGACTGTTCGCCGTTTGCCGACGATTGCCTTTTCAACTTCTTCTACTAATGCATCGCATGCCGACGAAATATCCTTTACTGATAATTTGCTCATATCACCTGTTTCCTGAATTCTACATCGTATCTCACTACGTCCATATACGACGCAGTTCGCGAAATGATTGACACCCTACTCCCAAAAGTCCCTAAATGACTGCTACAATTCCTCGCGTGGACTCAACATTCGTCATTGGCGTAGACGTTGGCGGTACGAATGTGCGTGCAGCTACCTATGCAAAAGACGGGTCAACCGTCTCTCAAAAGTTCTCGCAGCTTTCGAACGCTCAGGATGGTGTTTCAAGTTCTGTCCGCTCCATTTCTGATTGCATCCAGCAAGCTATTGATTCGTCGCCCAAAACTCCAGTCGCGGTTGGAATCGCTATGCCAGGCCATATTGATGGAGAGAGCGGTGTGGTGCGGTGGGCACCGAATTTCGGAATGGACGTTGAAGGCATTTTTAGATATTGGGAGAACATTCCGCTTGCAGAACTGCTTAGCGAGACCATTTCATTACCAATTGTAATTGGCAACGATGCGAATTTGGCAGCGCTTGCTGAATACCGATATGGAACAGGTCGCAATTCTGCGAATTGCCTGGTAATGCTAACAATCGGCACAGGAATCGGAGGCGGAGTCATTCTTTCTCCAAAAGCTGTAACAGGCGATGCGAGAGGTCCCTTGATGCTCGTTGGTGGAAATCAAGGCGGTGCCGAACTTGGCCATGTCACTTTAATGTATGGCGGGCTTGACTGCAACGCTGGAAGCTACGGCGCTCTAGAAGCATATTGTCAACGCGACTCCATCATTGCCCGAGCACTCCATCGTTTGAAGCGAGGAAGATTGTCAATTGTTGACGATATGGTTGATGGCGACCTATCCAAAATTACACCGCGCACATTGAGTGTTGCTGCCGACGAAGGTGATGAACTTGCGATTGAAATTTGGACCGAAATTGGAACCATGCTCGGAGTCGCAATTGGCTCATATATCAACATATTTGCACCAGATATTGTGGCAATTGGGGGCCAAATCGCAAAAGCAGGGGAATGGCTATTGGAGCCCGCCCGAAAAACAGCAAGAAACGTCGCGATTCCTTCCCTGTATGAAGATTCGCAAATCTTAATGGCGGAGTACATTGAAGAAGCAGGAATGTTAGGCGGTGCCGCACTTGCTTTTGAGCACCTAGGAAGGGTGCGAAATTGACCGATTCTGAGTCTCATAAAACTCAAGACCCGTTGGAGTTTTCGAAGGAGACTCTGAACATCACCGGAAACCGTAAATTGTACGTTTACAAGTTCGACCCAGAACTGGCTACTGATTCGCCAACGAGTTCAACAGGTAACATCAGCATGGAAGGAACCAAAACTGATGACTGAAGTGATCATGCCCAAGATGGGCGATGGAATGGAAGAAGGAACTCTCCTCGAATGGCTTAAGAAAGAGGGCGAAAAAGTCAAATCCGGCGAAGCTATCGCCATGATTCAAACAGATAAAGCCAGCTTGGAAATGGAAGCGCCAACTTCAGGAATTCTCGCTGGATTCATCTTGCAAGTTGGAGATTCAGTTCCTGTCGGCAGGCCCGTCGCTGCTATCTTGAAAGAAGGCGAAACTCTACCGACAGATTGGAACTCAGCCTCTGTTACTACTTCGTCGAATGGCATCGCTGCATCCCCTTCTCCAGCCATCCCAGAATCCCCTTCTGAGAGCAGTCCTTCATCTCCGCATCCCGCCTCTACATCTGAACGGATCAAAGCATCGCCCCTTGCAAAAAAAATAGCTTCTGAATCGGGAATTGATTTGGCAAACATTGCCGGAACCGGGCCCGGTGGACGAATACTTGAAGCGGACGTTCGTACGGCAAAGCCCGCCGAGCCTCATTCGCCAGTTTCCGCGGCACCAATAGCAGCCAAAATCGCCCCTTCAGCGGAAGATGTTGTCGTTCCGCTCAATAAGATTCGTAAAATCACTGCAAAGAGAACAGCCGAATCGAAACAGACTGTTCCGCATTATTACGTTTCTGTTGAAGTTGACCTTGAAGCTGTTTCGGAAGTTCGTGCCCTCTTTGCAAATGACGATGAGTTCAAGCCTTCGATCAACGATTTTCTCGTCAAAGCGTGTGCTTTCGCTTTACGAGATATGCCTATCGTCAATTCAACTTATCAAGGCGATTCGATCCTTCAATTTGGAAGAATCAGCGTTGGCATGGCAGTGGCACTCGACGATGGCCTGACTTTGCCAGTCATTCATAACGCCGATCAGCTTTCGCTTCGCCAAATATCATCTCAAAGCAAAGACCTTGCCGCCAGAGCACGCGAAAATAGGCTGATCCTCGAAGAATTGAGCGGTTCGACATTCAGCATTTCGAATATGGGAATGTTGAACGTAACCGTATTTCAAGCAATCATCAACCAACCCAATGCGGCCATTTTGGCGGTTGGAAGCGCAAAGAAAATGGTGGTCCCCAGCGAAACAGACGATGAAATCGAAATTCGTCTGAAAATGAACATGACCGGCTCGTTCGATCACCGAGTCATTGATGGCTCGGTTGGAGCGAAGTTCATGAACGTTGTTCGAGAATATCTTGAGAAACCGACCCGATTGCTCTCCTAGTTGCACTTCTTCTGCGCGGAGTCAGGAATTCAGCTAGTGTCCCTTTGGGAGCGATCCGTGAGCACTAGAACTCGTCGTGCCAACCTGGCCCCCGCCTAGCGTTACTGCCTTTCCATTCAAAAACACTTTGATCGAATTTCGCCGAGCAACATTTGCCTTCGTATGAGCGACCTGCCTCTTTTTTCGGTTTGGCGACTTCTTTACACTTGGATGGCTTGAAGCTGGGACATGAGATTTTCCACTTTGCTTTGTTGAGTGTGATTTTCCTGCAATGATAATCTTCCCAGATTGAAATCCTTCAATTTGGGCTGCACTATTGTAGTTGTTCCCGCGCGTCGCCGGCCTTTTAGCCTCCCCGTGGCGAAGTACTTCATTTTTCAGAACTTTCGGCGATGTCGCATGTGTTTCTGGAGCATGTTGCAATGCGAACCCAGAAGTATTCGGCTCATGAGCCTTCGGTGGTTCGTGAGATTTTGGTGAAGAGTATTCCACCAATTTCTTTTTTGGCTCCGGTTCTGCGGTGCTCAAAGCTCTGTCTAGATTCGCTAGGCGTGTGTTTGTTCCTTCAACTAGCTCTGTCAATTCGGCTAGGGAGGTGTCTATCCTCGATACTTTTGTTGTAATTTTGCTTTCCAAAGAGTTGCTTTGCTTGCTTGTAAGAAAGTAACCCCCCGCAATCGAAACCAGGACGCCTGCTGCAACCATTGCCCATTCTGGAATCTTCAAGCCAGATGCTTCGGACTTCACTTTTTTGGTTTTGGCGACCTTTGGTTTTGCAATTTCTTCAACCGAAATCTCTTCCGCCGGACTCTCTAATTCCATGCCGTTTGTCATCGCCGCAAGGTCAGCTGCTCTCGGCCATTCCTCAGCAGCGCTCTCAATCGCTACTTCCACCGTAGGCCGTATTTCCATGCCTTCGGTCATCGCAACAACGTCAGCGGATGTCGGCCATTCCTCTGGAAGACTCTGAACCACTTCTTCAGCGACGATAGCGGGGACCTCGTCAACTTTCGATTGTTCAGGGTTTACATTTTCTTCGACTTCAGGTTCAGGTTCCGTCGGGAACGCGTTTGCTAGTTCTTCACCTTCAAGACTCTTGATTTCATCAACTGACAATCCCGTTGACGACGAAGCTGCTTGAAGGATTTGATCCATCGTAAATGATGGGCCTGATTGGGGAACTTTGACCTCGGTCTCAGTCGGTTTTGCAATTTGTTCCGCTGAACCATTGACATCGTTCTTTGTGACTACTTTTCCTGCGGGGCTTTCCGTCGCTGCAGTGCCAGAAACTTTTGGAGAATCGCCAATAGTTGCATCGAGTTTGGCTGAATCTGCTTCTTCGGAAGCTTCATTTGATATGGCAAGAGTGTCCTCGTTTTGCTTTGCCATTTCGTCGAGAAGAGCCGTTATTTCCTCTGGCTCGACGACGGTAGCGGCGGAATCTGTCGCATCGCCCTCCACAACTTCGAGTTCTGGTGCGGTATTCAGTTCTTTAGCAGAATTTGACTTCCCTTTCGCCATTGCTTTCCCCAAAAACCCCAAACTTCGGAATTCTCCGATTTGATTCGGTTGTTTCAATTTTCGGAGGCTTGCGTGCTGTAATCTAGGTAGCTGACGAAAACCTGGCAAGGGTATGGGGATTCGGGGGTACTGAGTATCGGGTTTGGGAATTGGGTTTTGGGGTTTTCGGTACCTGTACAGTTCCGGGTATCGGGATTCGGGTATGGGCACTCAGCACTCGCTCTATCCGATATCCCAAACCCTAAACCCAATATACTAAACCCTGAACCCCATACCCAATTACCCCGGTCTCGTCATCTCAATTGGCACAACCCATTCGTCGAATTCAGCGTCGGTCATGTAGCCCAGTTCAATAGCAGCTTCTCGCAAGTTCGTGCCGCTTTTGTGAGCTGTCTTGGCAATTTTTGCGGCCTTGTCGTATCCAATGTGCTTATTCAGCGCAGTTACTTGCATTAGGTTTTTGTCCAAGTTTTCACGAATGCGTTCGAGATTTGGCTCGATACCGACCGCACAATTGTCGTTGAAACTAACGCACGATTCAGCAATGAGTTGGATCGCCTCAAGGACGTTGTGAACCATAACCGGTTTGTAAACATTGAGCTGAAAATTGCCTTGCGAACCACCAAATGCGACAGCAGCATCGTTCCCAAAAACTTGCACACAAACCATCGTTAAGGCTTCGCATTGAGTCGGGTTCACCTTGCCGGGCATGATCGAAGAGCCGGGTTCATTTTCAGGAATTGTAATTTCGCCTATGCCGTTCCTAGGCCCGCTGGCCAACCAGCGAACATCGTTTGCGATTTTCATAAGGACTCCGGCAAGAGTTCTCAGAGAAGCGCTCGTTTGAACCAACGCATCGTGGGCAGAGAGAGCAGCAAATTTATTTGATGCCGAAACGAATGGATGGCCAGTTTCCTCGACGATATGTTTAGCTGCTGTATCGCCGAATTTTGGATGAGCGTTTAGACCCGTTCCGACTGCCGTTCCACCAATTGCAAGTTCATAGAGTCCTTTCATTGAATGACGAACTTCGCCGACAGCATATTCAATTTGAGCAACCCAACCGCCGACTTCTTGACCCAATGTTATTGGCGTTGCGTCTTGCAAATGAGTTCGCCCCACCTTCACGATGTCTTCAAATTCCTTGGCTTTTTTCGCCAAGGTTTGCTTCAGTATCTCAACGGATGGAAGTAGTTTCGTCGCGATTTGCTCTACAACTGCAATGTGCATTGCGGTTGGAAAAGTGTCATTCGAGCTTTGACCCCGATTCACGTGATCGTTAGGATGCACGGGCGATTTCGAACCCATTTGCCCTCCGGCAATCTCAATTGCGCGGTTCGAAATGACTTCGTTTGCATTCATGTTGCTCTGGGTGCCTGAGCCCGTCTGCCACACAACTAGGGGGAAATGCTCGTCAAGTTTGCCGCTGATGACTTCTTCTGCGGCATTGCAGACGAATTTCGCAATTTCGGAATCAAGTTCACCTAATTCGGAATTGGCTTGTGCAGCCGCCTTTTTGAGAACTCCAAGAGCCCGGATCATTGCACGTCCCCAAACAAACCTATCTCGTCCTATTGGAAAGTTTTCGATGGACCGCTGGGTTTGTGCGCCCCAATAGCGATCTGTCGCGACCTGGACTTCGCCCATTGAGTCAGTTTCAGTTCGAAACGCCATGCATGGAGTTTACCGACTGGGTGTGCGTCTGAACAGCAATGGCGTGGCTGTTATCTAACCGCAACGCCATTGGGTAACAGGATTTGGTCGTTAGTTCGACTTCTAGGTAACTTTTCGCCAACTTTTCGACTTCAACGAGAAGTAATTTTCATCTCCAGGCATAGCCGGCGGCATATTGGAAACAAGCGCAGGAACCTGATAAATATTAGGAACGTTGGTTCCCATGTCAAAGTAGTTGGCCACAAAAGTTCCTGCAATCTGATTCTGCTTTGCGCTGACGATTGTCCCCTGTGCATAAAACGCGCCAGCCATCGAAAGCTGGGAATCTCCCGAACCAGTTGCCAGAAACATATCTCGTTTTGCAATTAGTCCAACGCGGGCTGTTGTGGGAAATGTTTGGTCGGCCCGAGGAAGAAAGTTTCCGCGGATCGAAATGTCTTGAGTGGAGTATATCGTGCCGTTGCCTTCGTAATAAACAGGATCGTTCTTTGCACCGATCTGAATGTTGCCAGCAATTTTTACGACTCCATTTACAACAAGTTTGGAAGGCGTTGCCCCTGCAGCAGGCGTAAACGTGATCGAGTTGCCGTACGCATCTGGACCGTATGAAAAGGCGGCAGTCGAACCCTTGATAAGTGTAACGGGAACTGTGAGCGAACGCGCATTCAAATACTCTTCATGAGTATTCCAAGTGGTATTGCCTTCGTCCACATAAGGCTCAGCCCCTACGCCACTAATGTGGGGAAAGTTGATTGCCAAATTTCCGAGATCGTATGCATTGCTGGTTCCATTGTCACTGAACACCGCCGCAGAGCCTTGATTTCCAGTAAAGCCATCGTTTACATAGACTCCGTCAACCTTTGACTTTGAGCTTCCACCATCAACAACTCCGTTGTATCCGATTGTCGCCGAGCCGCCAATGGAAATTCGACCGTGCTTAACTCGAACCTCGGTTCCAAGTTGTTCAATTCCACTTATGGTTGGTGCAGCAGGAATCAGGGCTTCCAATGCGGCTGGCATTCCAGAGTAGTTATTGCCAACATATGCGTTGCCGCCAAAAACGGAATTGAGTTCAGTCTGCGTTAGCGGTGGGTCGTATTCGTTGTTATGGTTTGCATCGTTGTAAGGTTCGGCAGGATTGCAAACGCCGTCCCCATTTGTGTCTGTGAACGACTCGCCCGGATCCCATGTACCATTGCTATTTGAATCCGTAAACGTCTCTGCAATATCATAAGTTCCGTTTCCATTCACGTCTACATAGGGTTCGCCATCGCCCAAAAGGTGCATCGAACCGCGAATATCCACATTGCCGTTGATCGCTTGGCCGGAGGCACCGGATCCTGCAAAGATCGCGTTGTTCCAAATGGAAACGTTTCGTGCATGAATGAAGCTCCGAAGCGTGCGGGTAGATCCATTGAAAGTCGCCGTACAGGTGACCCATGCTCGTTTTGGATCAGTAGTGGGTTGAACAGTAGTCGTGCCGTTTGAACCGGGAAACAGGTCTGTAACAAGTGATGGAATTGTCCCGCTATCCGATTGAATTTCGCCTGCGGTGCTGTCCAGCGATGCGTAAACTTCAGCCGTTTGATATTCCAATCCAGCTTGGGTCGCTTGGATAGCTCGGTAGGCTCGAGAATCTTTTTTAGATCGCCGCATACTGTTCATAGTTAGGCCGGCAGTACCGACAATCAGCAAGAGCACGATCATCATCGAAGACAGGACAATAATGGAGAGAGAACCGGTTTGGCAGCGTCGTTTCATAGGGCATTCCTTAGTAGAACTGTTGATTTCATTTTTACGTAGCGCCGATTTCCAACTGTGACGGCAGTAACGAAATTGATGGTAACTGCCCTTGTGCCGCCGATCGTTGTGAATTGGAATGGCTGATATGTTTGGTTGAATTGACTTGAATTCGGATCAAGATCGGTAGTGACTATGTCTCGTACAATCGTGCGTCCAGATTCATCTACGAGCCTTCCACTCGTCACTTGAAAGAAGCGAGCCACACCATCTGTTTCAAGGGGAATGATGAATTCGCGTTGGCCGGTCACAACGTCGTTTGCAGCAGCCCGTTTAGGCAACACATAGTCAATTCGAGTGTTGCTGTTTGAGATCGTTGCGGAAAGTGCTTCGTTGAGTGTTCCAGTTATTCTCCGAATGCCAAGCGCGTTTTGCTGAGTAAGCACGGTGCTCGCGTTTGTCTTCAATGCAGTACGGATTCCTGCTGCGAAAAGCATTTGAAATCCTACAATGCCCATCAAGAGCAGCGACAAGCTGATGATCAGCTCAACTAATGAAAATCCGCGATTCCTCATCTGAATGCTCCTAATACTGTTCCAGTCACAAACGTGCGTTGAACGCCGCTGGCAGAAGTCCATTCAAGCGTAATCGTAACTAGCTTCGAACCACCAGCGATGTCATCCACATCAATTTCTCCGGTCCCGTCTCTCAAGAGCCTCGCAGGACTGTAGCCCGATGCCTCATCCAGAGGAATGTTTGAAAAACTGTAGGGCAAACTGGTTGGATTTTCGTCAATAAGCCCCAGCCCCTCAAGATTCGAGTATGTCAATTCCGCAGGCCGGAGCAGTTGGATGTGCTCGATGTACCGAGTGGTCAATTGCCCTGCGAGCGACTCTTCCCTGGCAAGACGTTCAGATCGCGTCATCGTTGGATAAAGCGAGAAAAAAGCGGCGGCACCCATAGAAAGAATGGTAATGCCCAGTAGCACCTCTATAAAGAGTGCTCCACTCCTTTTGGAAAATCTTCGTGTTCTCATTTGTATCCTAGTCATTTCATTCCTTGGCACCAATCGAACTTTCCCAGCAAAAATGCGAGAAAGTGCCGGAGAGCAGATTCCTTTGTTTATTCATGGAAAGTCCTTGTATGCTGTTTGACAATCAAATCTGCCCACTCAGTTAGCACTGGAGCAAAGCGAATCGCCGGGATTTTTAAGCGATATCCCTACTGATAGCAGCTTTCAAACTCGTTTGCGGCCAAACAAAATCAGGGCGGCGTCGAAATGACACCGCCCAGAAAGCTGTTGTAGCTCGAACGACTACGGCAATACGTGCGTAGGGTTTGTACCAACGTTTCCGCAAGTTGGATTCGTGCTCATGTTGTTGATAACATAAGCTGCAGCACCGCTTGGGCATGCTGGCATCGCACTCTTGATATAGTCAGGCGAAAGGTTACCAGCCGTTGGTGTAGAAGTTGCACCTTGGTTGTTCTCCATTGCCCACTGCTCCTTAGCACCTTCGATCTGTCGCATGTTAGCAACGCAGGTCTTGGTACGGCTGGTTTCTCGAGCTTTCAAGAAGTTCGGGACTGCAATGGCAAGCAGGATGCCAATGATCAGCACGACGATCATAATTTCGACAAGGGTAAAACCTTTTGTTTTTCTAGTTCTTTTCATTTCAGACTTGTTATCCTCCCATGGGATTTTCGGGCTATTCCCCCGTTACTCAGACCGTTCCACTTCGGCGTCGGCTAAGAGCAGGTGATTTCACCAGAATTCTCGGAAGGAACTGCCTTGCGGCTTAGGGCTATTCGCGACTTTTTCATCGGCAGTTCACTTTCCCGATCCTGGTTATTCGGGTTATTCCAGGTTTTTCGAGTCAATTTGTGTCTGAGCGCTTGAAAGATTCAGGCAGTTTTGGAAATGGCAAACTTGCTGTCGCGGTTCGATTGTCAATTTTCGAAATGAAACTACTTTTTGCAAGGTATCGTCAAACAAGCTATGCGAGGACTTTTCACTTCACTTCTTACTGTAGGGCTTCTGTTATCAGCACCATTTTTAGCTAATGCTGATTCGCTAAAGCCAAGCAAGAAAGACCAGCTTACGCTGGGTAAAAGGGCAGCCGCTGAAATTCGAAAAAAAGAGAAGATCGTCTCTGGCTCAGACCCAAAGGTTTTAAAGCTGCGTGAAATCGCAAGAAAGCTACTGGATGCCAACCCGCTAACAAAGGATGAACCCTGGGAGTTCTCTTTTGATATCGTTTCGGATAAGACTCTTAACGCCTTTGCGCTTCCTGGGGGTCCAGTATTTTTTCATTCGGCTTTGTTCGACAAATTCCAAACTGAGGATCAAATTGCTGGAGTTCTTGCACACGAAATCACCCACATCCGAAAGGAGCACTGGGCATCCTCTTATGCTGACCGAATGAAACGATCTCTGGGGATCACCATCGTTCTCATACTTTTGAAGGCAAATCGAACTGCGACGGATATTGCAAGCATATCAAACGACCTGCTGGTCACACTTCCATTTTCTAGAAAGCATGAATCTGAATCTGACGAGCGTGGTCTTGAAGCGATGGTCAAAGCAGATTACAACCCACAGGGCATGGCGGATGCATTTAAGATTCTCGTTGGGGGCCGAAAGGGTTCAAAGCCGCCAGAATTTCTGAGCACGCATCCAGATATGGACAAGCGGATAAAACGAATCGAAGAAAATATAGCGAAACAGAACCGGAATTATGGTTCACAAGTAGCGTTGCCTTGGTCATCGGGTGGTTAGATGGGGTGAAGGTTGGGGTTTTGGGACGTTTTACGAAAGCAACCCGAACAATTCCAAACTAATCAGAACTAATCCGAACCACTCATGGCTCGAATACCGTCTCATTTTTGGAACGAAACGCGCAATTTCGCCATAGGATCAGAGTTTTTTTGCAATTCTGTGTATTTTATGACTTCAATTGCCTCTAGAATAGGCTAACATAAGAAAGCTGATTATAATCGGCGAAGTTGCGTGAATCAAAGGGAATTGCTACGCCTAATGGTTGGAGGCTCACCTCCGACCTACAAAGGTTATTAAAGAGGTATATGTCTGTGATCATCAGAAATCGAACGAATTTGCGCCGTTGGGCTTGGTCCGTGTCTGCGCTTGCTGTAATTGTTGCCATTGGCGGGTTAACGATCGCTATTGGCAGCCGTGGTGCTTCGGGTTCTAAAAGCCCCAAAAATGCCATCGCCAAAGCAGCTCTCAGCTCAGGACTTGGGAATCAACAACACTTTATTGAAAACAAAGGCCAATGGGACTCTCGTGCCCGTTTTGCTGTCCGCTCCCCTGGAATGGAT
>JANNJE010000218.1:0-9560 GCA_031405735.1 Armatimonadota bacterium
ACCCTTCACTTTGAAGCCAGGCGAATCTCGCGAGTTTTCCGGCTATACGATGACTTACAAAAAGATGGTTCGAGATGGCGATTCCGGTATGGCAGGAACGAAATTCGGTGCCGAGTTAAACGTCAAATCAGCACAGGGAGCCTTTACTACAACGCCAAAAATGGAACTAGGAATGTCTGGCACGAATCAGCACGCAGGCAAGCTTGGCGACTCGTTCGAGGTTCAAATGACTGGCATGGACGCTGCGACGAAAGCGGTCACTTTGCAAGTTCAGCTTGCCAAGCCGATGTATCCTTTAGAGATTTATGTGAAGCCGATGACTAGCCTTGTTTGGCTCGGTACAGCAATTATGACAATGGGCGGATTCATGTCTGCCTACTATCGCCGAGTCGCTCGCAAAGTCGCCGTTCGCGCCAAGAAAGTCGAATCCGGCGAACTTGAAGTTGTGAAAAGTCCACTCATACCAATTTAGGAGAAAAACAATGAAAAGAATAGCAACACTACTTTTAATCACTGGCCTCGCTGCAGCAGCGATGGCATTGACCTCATACGACAAAGTATTTGACACGAAGTATGAAGTCAAGCCTGGATCGGCACTGGCAACCGCCGGTTGCAAACTTTGCCACGTTGGCGCGAAAGGCGGGGCTGTGAACAAATATGGAAAGGATTTGTCAGCCGCATTGAAGGCAGCCAACACAAAAAAGATGACGCCTGCAATTCTCGCAGCCGTGGAGAATTTGGATTCAAATGGCGACGGCATAAAGAATGGAGCAAGCATCAAACAAGACAAGTTGCCTTAGAAGGCAATTTGTCTTGAACATGATCCCCATCATATACAAATCTGCAAAGTAAGAAAACAATGCAATTAATGAAACGCTGGATATTGGCAGTTGTCTGTCTAGGAATTTCAACTTTCGCTTGTGCGGAAAGCGAATTCTTAGATACGTTCTTGGCCAACTACAAAATCAAGGATGATTCACCACTAGGGCAAAAGTCGTGCGGCAACTGCCACAAGTCCGATGAAGACTTCGGCTTCAACCCCTATGGGAAAGATCTCAAAAAGGCGATGGCCGACCAGGGAGTGACCCAAGTCACTGCCAAGTTGCTCGCCTCTATTGAGGCGACGGACGCAGACGGTGACGGGACGCCCAACGGGAAGGAAATCTCAGCAGGAACCTTGCCTGGAGATGCTGCCAGCGGCGGGGCGCCCGGAGTGAAACCGGCGGCCCCTGTTGAAGAAAGCGAAGTGAAACCGTCCCGCTTCCCACCCAAAAACGCCTATCACCCTGCAATAGTCCATTTTCCGATTGCGCTGTTTATCGGCGGGTTGATCTTGGACTTTTGGGGCATGGTAAAGAAAGACAAAACTTTGCTTCATGCAGGATGGTATTGCATTATAATGGCGGCAATCGCTTCGGCGGGAGCAATCATTTCAGGCGTAGCGGCGATGGCTTTGCTTAAATTGCCTTACCGTGGACTCATCTTTAGCCACCTAACGTACGCGATCGGTTCGACTGCATTCATGTGGGTTATGGTTGCCCTGCGGGTAGATCGTCACGAGCAAATGAACATTCGATTGCGGATTATTTATTACCTCTTCGCTATAGCGACATTGCTCATGATCTCATGGGCAGGACATCTTGGCGGACTTTTTGTTTACGGAGAATAGAGCCTTGAATTACAACGGAGTAATGTCATGGGAAAATCAAATAAAAATGCATTGAACAATGCTTGGAGTGACTGATGGCTCCACAAATACCACGAGTCGCGCTCGTCTTTGGAGTGCTCGTCATTGCCTTCTTTGTTGCCAGAAGCCAAACTGTGCCTGATACTTTTGGCGACAAGGGGCACTACCGTGCCGCGTTTCCAGCCGAGCTTGCGAGTCTGCCATTGATACACAGCGGCAAGCAAGCTTGTATGGAATGCCACTCCGACAAGCCGGAAACGACGCCGCATTTTAAGATTGGCGTTTCTTGCGAGAGCTGCCACGGCCCTGCTCAAAAGCACGTAGAGAATTTTGACGAGTTCAAGCCATTCGTACCCAATACCCGAGCTGCTTGTGGTCGTTGCCACGAAGCGATCGTCGGCAGAAGTCCAAGTTTCCCTCAGCAAAACTTGAAGGAACACAATCCTGGCCAGCGATGCATATCGTGCCATGAAATCCATAGCGAAGGAGAACCGAAATGAGCGAAGAAGAAAGCAACATTACTCGGAACGAGTTTCTGAAAAACGTCGGAAAGTCAACTTTGCTGATCGCCGCTGGTGCGACTGGGTATTCACTTTGGAACAATGCAGCGAAAGGACTCACGACAAAAAAGGAGTTGCTAGAGCGAAAGCGAACTGGCAGACCCAAGTTTTCAATGGCGATAGACATTGAAAAGTGCATTGGCTGCGGCTTATGTGTCGAAGCGTGCTCAAAAGAGAACAACGTGCCTGCCGGCCATTACCGCACTTGGATTGAGCGATATGTGGTCAAAAAGGACGGAACTGTACTCATTGATTCACCGGACGGCGGTATTAACGGGTTCCCCAATAACATCCTAGACGAGGACATTGATCGCGCTTTCTTTGTTCCTAAGCTTTGCAATCATTGTGAGCATTCTCCATGCACCCAAGTTTGTCCAGTCGGTGCAACCTTTATGAACGACGATGGGGTGGTTCTCGTTGATTATGACTACTGCATCGGTTGCCGATACTGCATTCAAGCTTGCCCATACGGCTCTCGATTTTGGAATCCTGGACTGAAAACCGCAGACAAATGCACGCTTTGCTACCATCGAATCACAAAAGGCAAGCTGCCAGCGTGCGTTGAAGTCTGCCCAACTAATGCAAGGATTTTTGGCGATGCAAATGACCCTGAAAGCCCTGTTTCCAAGTTCACTCGGGAAAACCAGATGATGACGCTCAAACCGCATTTGCAGACTGGAGCGAAGATCAGTTACAAGGGACTGTCTCAGGAGGTGATTTGAGCCATGCTCAATCAACTATTGACGAGTCAATCTTGGCTCGCACAGGTTCAAAGCTACATTTTTCCAAACGAGGTGAAGGAGCTTCAATGGAGCGTGCTGATCGTTCTCTACCCTTATTTGACTGGCCTCGTTGCTGGAGCCTTTATCCTCGCTTCTTTGGTGAGAGTATTTGATGCAAAGGCGCTTCGGCCCACATACCGCCTGGCTCTTCTTATCGCACTTGCATTTCTAATCTGCGCTCCCTTGCCGCTAGTCGCGCATCTTGGCCACCCAGAAAGGGCGTTGGAAATCATGATGACGCCGCATTTGACTTCTGCGATGGCCATCTTTGGATTCGTTTACCTTTGGTATTTGATGGCTGTCCTCCTGCTTGAAGTCTGGTTTGACTACCGCAAGGAAATTGTGGAACTGGCAAACAGCTCGAAGGGACCCTTGAAGCTGATCTACACTTGCTTAACTCTCGGAATCAAGGACATATCGGAGAAGGCAGTTGCCTTTGACGAGCGCGCTGGAAGGTTCATTACTATCATCGGAATCCCATCGGCAGCGTTGCTTCACGGCTATGTTGGATTCATTTTTGGGTCGGTCAAAGGCAATCCATGGTGGTCCAGCGTCTTGATGCCAGTCATCTTTCTGCTTTCCGCCATCGTATCTGGTATCTCGATGGTACTCGTACTCTACATTCTGATCACCACATGGAGAAAGCAGAAGATAGACGTCACATGCGTGTCTGCAATCGGGCGCTATCTGATGTTCGCATTGATTTTCGATCTAACCCTTGAAATGTTGGATATCGTGCATCGAACTTACGAGGCTGGCGAGTGGTTTGAAATACTGCGACTGCTTAGTTCCGGTTACTTGTTCCAGACAATGTTCATCGGGCAGCTATTCATGGGGGCAGTTGTTCCTCTGAGTGCATTAGCTATCATGCAGGCCGCTAAGCTGAGTGATCGCGCAAAGATTTGGGCGCATTTTGTTTGTGGTTCGCTCGTCCTCATCGGAGTGTTCTTAATGCGCTGGAACGTAGTGATAGGAGGGCAATTGTTTTCCAAGAGTCTGAAGGGCCTGACGACTTACCGACTTGAGCTGATTGGTCCGGAAGGCGTCTTGGCAGCGGGCGCAGTTATGCTCCTTCCCTTCGCAATTCTCTGGGTTCTCGTAAAACTGCTTCCTCCTTGGCATGAAGCAGAACCAAGACCATCACACTGATAACACATCGGACTTTGAAGCTGGCAGGTCATTCAATTCATAGGATTGACAAGAAGTAGGGAGGAATCGTTTTAAGTTCAAACGAACTTGACCAACTTGTGCCAAACTAACTGAATATGCGGTCCGAAGCTTTGGAGAATTCGGTTCGAAGAGTTTTACGCTCTAGCACGCTTCTCGAAGGGATTTCGGAAGCTGATTTTGAGAGTTTGGCAGAACAGTCGCGCCTCTCAAAATGTGATCGCGGCGAACTCATTTGGTTCGACGGAAGCAAGACCGACTTTTTTGGTCTTGTCGGGGCTGGTTTCGTAAAGATGGTGCGCAGCAATTCGAGCGGAATTGAGGTCACTTTAGAAATCATGGGGCCAGGCCAGATCTTTGGCTTGCTCGGAACAGTTAGTGGCGAAGGCTGTCCCCTTAGCGCTTACGGTCTGACCAAAACCCAATATCTCAGGATTCCAAAGCGCGTGTTTACGCCGATTTATGAAGCAAGCACGATGATTCAGCAAAGACTTGTCAAGAAGGTCGCCCTTCAAATGCATTCCAAACTCGATTTTATGGCTAGGCTCTCAACCGGCAGAGTTGAGGAAAGGATTGCCGCAATTTTGTTCTTGCTTGCTGAATCATATGGCGAAAAAGATGGGAATTCCATCCGATTGACGATTCCCCTCACGCGCCAAGAACTTGGCGAGATGTCGGGAACTACCACGGAAACAACGATCCGCACGCTATCGAAATGGAACAAAACCAGCATGGTGACGACCGAACACCAGCACATCACGATAGCTGACCCCAATGCGCTAGAACTAGTTTTGAGGAAGTAGTTCGGGAAGGTCGGCTGGTTGCCGACAACATGCCGACCACCAGGCAACAACGTGCCAACCAAATTGACTCCAATATGACGCCCGTCATGGTTGAAAATGCAATTGCACATAAAAATCTCTTTATTAAAGCAATCCGCTTCTTGAGGAGAATTCAATTTGGCAACTCGATTTTCTGTTCCAGGTAGGCATGGCTCGACAAAGGCACCAGGCGAAACGCGCGTCGTCCGCACTACGGATAGCCCAAACTGCACGGGTGCATGTGGCTGGTTGGCAACAGTTGTTGACGATGTAATTGTCGATTTGAAGCCAGCGGCAGACTATCCTTGCACCGAATACAATCCTCGCGGATGCTTGCGTGGAATGGCGATGACCCATTTGATCTATGGGCCAGATCGAGTAAAGAAACCGCTGATCCGTACTGGTGAAAGAGGCGAAGGAAAATGGCGCGAAGCGAGTTGGGATGAAGCCCTTGACTATATCGCGGACAAGATGATTCATATTCGCGACACCTACGGACCAGAGAGCATGCTCCTATTCAACCAAGTGGTTGGCACTGGCTATGTTCAAAAGGGTGCCCAGGTTCGCATGGCTGCCCTACTTGGAATGAGCTTCGCGACTGCCTACGACTTCAATGGCGACATTTCCATGGGATTTACCCATACAATGGGAATAGACTGCGTCGAGTGTGAAACCAAGAGTTGGGGACACGCAAAAACTGCAATTCTCTGGTCGAGCAATGTGTTCCAGACTCGAATTCCCGACGCCAAATTTCTTACTACAGTCGCCAAACAGCGAAACAACTGTAAGATCATCGTAATTGACCCACGATGCAGCCAAACTGCAAAGGGCGCGGACCTTTGGGCTCCCATCCATCCGGGAACCGATGGTCTCTTAGCCCTTTCCATGTGTTTCACCGTGCTTGAAGGCGGCTGGGTTGATTGGGAATTCCTAAGAAAATACACGGACGTCTGCACCCTGATTCGCGAGGACAACGGCCAGCGTCTCCGGGCATCTGATGTTGGAATGGGAACCGATATGGAGTTCATGGTTTGGGATGAGACAACGGATTCCTTGGCTAAGCTGCCAACCGAATCACTGAAGCTTCCTGAAGGTCTAAAGCCATCCTTTAGAGGAACGCAAACTGTTACCATTGGCGGAAACCAAGTAAAGGTCACGCCTGTCTTCCAAACGCTCGAAGACACGATCATGCGGGATGAATACAAGCCCGAAATCGTAGCGAAGACTTGCGACATACCAGCCGAAACCATACGTGAGATTGCAAAGGAATATGCCCTCAATCGGCCAAGTTCGATCATCATCGGGATGGGAGTCAATCACAGACTTCACGGCGACCTTACTATTCGCTCAATTTTGCTTCTATCAGCTTTGGTCGGAGCCCATGGCAAACCAGGAGAGTCAGTCTCGATCTATTCCGGCCAACATCACTTCAGGCTCGATGTGAGCAAGTGGTGGTTTCCAGATGGCAAGCGCCCGAACGGCGTGCCGATGCACTACTTTGTAATGGGCGAACCAACAACGACTATCAACCCCAAAATCAAATATCCAAAAAACGGGTTTAAAGCGCTCTTTGTGTCCCACGGAAACCCGCTAGTCACTGAGTTTTCGACTCCGCTTAAGGAAGCGATAGACAAACTTGAACTCTTTGTTACGATTGATTTTTCGATGTCGCCAACTTGCGATTACAGTGACGTCGTGCTCCCCGCCCCAACGTTCTGGGAAAAGAAAGAACTGGTCGGCACATCATGCCACCCCTATCTGCAGATCCAGCAAGAAGTCGTTCCTCCTCAATACGACAGCCGAACTGAATTGTGGATGGTGAAAGAAATCGTGCGAAGAGTGGATCCCACCCTTTTCAAAGAGATGGACTTCGAGGAACCAGATATCATTGACATGATGCTGGCGAGTGGCGGGAAAGAGGTCGCTGGAATCACGTACGAGCAGCTTGAGAAAGGGCCGGTGAGGCTAAATGTCCACGATCCTGAAGTTGGATGCGATGAACAATTCTTGGAAGACAAGCTCTTTCCACCGCGAGCCTATCCATTCCCGGAAGGAGCCCAGCGCGAATTCCTCAAAACCGGTCGAATGGAATTCTACAAAGAAGAAGATGTGTTTCGACAATTCGGCGAGGCCATTCCAATCTTCAAACCCGCATTTTCACACTTGCCGGTCGAGGATCAGAAACTCCCGCTTAGCATCGTGACTCCTCACAGCAAATGGCGAGTCCACTCGACCCACAGCAACAATCGAGTGTTGCTCAACCTAAACCGGGGAGCCGTCGTCGAAATCAATCCCCGCGATGCCGCTGTTCGCGGGATACGCGATGGCGACCCGGTCGAAATCTTCAATTACAATGGCTCGTACAAGCTTTGGGCATTGCTTACGGAGACAATAAAGCCCGGAGTGCTATGCGTTGACCACGGCTGGTGGGATCGCTACCTTGGAGGTGGCAAATACCATTCGGTGCATACGCATCAAAAGGTGAAGGCGACTCACGAAAACTACTATTTGCCAGCTGTATACGCACCGGGACAGCACTGGAAAGACACTCGCGTGGATGTTAGGAGCGTGAAGTAATGGCGAAAATGTCCATGCTTATTGACCTCACCCGATGCATCGGGTGCGATGCTTGCACGGTGGCTTGCAAGCAGGAGAATGGCACGCCGATGGACGTTTTCTTTGCTCGGGTGCTCAATGTCGAATCAGGCACTTATCCTAATGTGAAACGACTTTACATTCCCGTACTTTGCAATCACTGCGAAGTTCCGGCATGTCTAAAGGCTTGCCCAAACAAAGCCATCGTCAAGAGGCACGATGGGATCGTTTTGATTGACCAAGATCGTTGCCGAGGAACCGGAGCCTGCGTTTCAGCTTGTCCGTACGGAAACATCATTCTTCAAGAGTCAGAGCTTTGGTATTTGAATGAGGACGAACCCTACGAAAGGGACAATGTAAAGCCACGATTGAACTCCGGCGTTGCCCGAAAGTGCACCTACTGTGCTCATCGAGTGGATGAAGGACTTGATCCGGCTTGCGTCGTGGCATGTCCAACAACTGCCAGAATCTTTGGCGATCTGGATGATCCCAATGGCAAATTGCGAATGTACATGAAGGAGCAACAGGACGAAACTAACCGTGATCCGTTTTGCCTTCTCCCAGAAGCTGGTACAAAGCCCTCTGGGCGCTACCTTGGTCCTATGGCTTCGCAAAATGTTTCAACTCTAGGTCAGGCGGCGCAGCCCGAAGTCTTCGAGGAGGCAACACCATGAAACGTATCTTTCCCTTGATAGTCTCGTTCATAGCATTGGCCGCCGTTTCGAACGCTCAAACTGAGTTGAAGAAGAAGGAATTTTACGGAAGTACGTCTTGCATGGGCTGCCATGGGATGACGGCCATGGGCGGTTTGGGTCCACCATTAGCGCAAACGAAGCTCGAAGAAGACAAATTCTTAGCTACAGTTCGAAACGGAAAGGGCATGATGCCTGGAACCCAGGCGGAACAACTTTCTGACGCAGATGCAAGAACCGTTTTTCAAGAATTGAAGGCGATGCCCTGGAACGAGGAGCAGATTCCTATCGCATTCAAGGTTGGTGCGCTGCTAACGACAAGCAACGTAGGCAAAATCTTTCTAGCAGTTTCATTGTTCAGCTTCATATTCATGATTCGAGGAATCGTGTATTGGGTGAAGCTGGCAGGATTCAAATATATGAAGCCTGCCCTCCGGAGGTTTGGCTATGGAAAAGCGCTAGGAGTCGCCTTAAAGTC
The DNA here is from genome assembly GCA_031405735.1 of Armatimonadota bacterium. GTDB lineage: Bacteria > Armatimonadota > Fimbriimonadia > Fimbriimonadales > Fimbriimonadaceae > JANNJE01. The sequence goes on from JANNJE010000218.1 coordinate 8,783, forward strand.
CCTGATTTTCGACGGCCTTTTCGTCGGATCGCTATGGAAAAAGAGCAAGCACCTTTGGGCGATGCACGGGCTGATGCTGTACGGCATGATCGGCCTTGCAACAGCCGACGTTCTGATGCAGATTTTCAATCCGACTCGCGCGGATTTGGCACTGAGCAACCCCCTGAAAATTCTGCCGATCACAGCCGGATTCATGGTTTTGATAGGTGTTGCCTACGTAATGAAGCGGTTCAAAACCGATGATTACATTGACAACGGACTGACGCTTGGACGCGACTACCTGTTCGTGTTCTTGCTATTCCAAACAGTACTGAGCGGGATTCTAACATTGGTTATCAACAGAACAACCGCTTTCGGCTGGGTGATGCCGATCTATATCTATCACCTCATTTCTGTCAGTGCGCTCATAGTTTCGGCTCCGTTCACCAGGTTCCAACACGCCTGGATCGTTCCGATCATGGTCTCGCTAACGAAAGTTACGGATGCGGTGGCTGCTTCGGGGGTTGAAATCGGATTCCTGAGGGAACCAAGCCCTGGTCGCCATCACAAGTCCTTGCGAATTGCCGAAGATGTGGTTGCTCGAGTGTACGAGGAACCCGAAAAAGAACTCACGATTCGCTACTACCCCTAACAAAGAACTGCCATGAAAGAATTGAATGTAATTCCATCGGACGGACCCGATCCAAGCAAGAGATGCCCTCCTGCTTGTTCGTGCGGCACCAATCTTGAGCCTGAGCATGTCGAGTCAGTTAGCCGCAGAACCGCTCTCGGATGGTTG
>JANNJE010000219.1:0-5235 GCA_031405735.1 Armatimonadota bacterium
CGCCGCACGGGCGACCCTTTGGCGTCGCTATCGGAAATCAACGGCAGCTTGCTGTATGCGGATGCCAACGGGGATCTGCTGAGTCTCGATGTGCGTGAGTATCTTCCGCGCGGGCAGTTGGGGGGAATGCCGGCACGGCGCTACGCACCCGTGGAATGGGCTAGCGGAGGCGGCACAGTAACCAATCTCGATTGGAAGTACGGGGATCGCCACTTTGGCGTTGACAGCACCTCGGGTGGAATATTGTTGATTCGAACGCGCCCGTGGATTGGCTGGCAAGTTCAGGTCAACGGCGACGTCGTAAGCGGAGAAGGGAAGGGGGATGGACATACCGATCCAGGTCCCGATTGGAACTGGAACTACTATATGGAGCGGATTGCAAACCGCGGCGAATTCATCAGCCACAACATTCCTATCACTCTTGCTGCTGGGCAAGTCGTGCAAGTCTCAATAGTGATGGACAACATCGGGGATTTGGCTTGGCTGAATTCAGGTTCTGGCCAAGTTAGGTTGGCAACACAGAATCCAGCCGGGCATGCCAGCCAGTTTTACACTGCTTCAAACTGGATCTCAAATAGCCGTCCTGCTGCACCTTTCGCAACGCCTGTCAACCCTAGTTCGCCAGCAGAATTTCGATTCGTTGTCACCGCTCCACTTTCTGGCGGAGTGTATGCCGAAACATTTCAATTACACAAAGATTCAATCGGATATTTCGGACCACCCATTACTTTTTCAGTCAACGTAGTTGCACCAGAAACGATCTACGACAACGACCACCCCGATTTCGAATTGAAGGGCAGTTGGTCAACTGGAACAACGGCTCCCGGGCATTACGGAGCCGATTACAGGTTCACGAACACGGGTGCGAATGGTTCGAGTTTGGCAATCTGGAATGTGGAGGGTGCGCCAAACCGCGAATACCGAGTATTCGCGTGGTGGAGCCAAGGCACGAACCGTTCCACTTCTGCCAAGTACATTTTGGACGATGGCTCTTTGAAACCTAGAATTTTCCGAGTCAATCAGCAAGCCAACGGCGGGCAATGGAATTACTTGGGCAATGTCCGCATGGGGCGAGGAGGTGCTGCTGTCATGCTGAGCAATGAGGCTCCGACAGGGTTTGTTGTCATCGCTGATGCAATAAAACTGGTCCCGGTGAACGGAAGGTGATTTCAGCGCTTCTTGGGCTAGCTCTCCTCTCACAAAACGCTTCAACCAATTCGGTTTCCATCGAATTTAGATTTGCGACAGTTCAAGAAGTTGGAAACGAACTTGCCAAGCAAAGCGGAGAGAAGATTGTAGTTGCACCAGATCTGTTGCAGCAGACAATTGCATTAAAGTTGACGAATCGAACACTTAAGTTTTCCTTGGAGGCAATTGCGAGCGTTCTGGGATGCAGAACAGAGAAAGTGCAGGGACAGTGGTTGGTTGGGACGCCTGGCGACGGCAGGACCAAATTCGATGTTTTGAGAAGGCAAGCTGAAGTGCAAGAAAAAATAGCGTATCAGCAATTTGTAGAACAGTTTCGTTCATTAGCAAAGGAGAATCCCAGGGCCCTTAAGAAAGCCGCCGACTCAGTAAAGACGAAAGTTGCAGAACTGGAGCGAGACACACCGGACGATTGGCGTGCGACTAGACGCCAGCTCCTCAACAGAAATCGCCTCTTGCTCGAAATTACAGAAAATGCCCAGTTACTTCTCGCATCTGGTGGTAACTTTACGGCCGAATCATTGATGGCCGGTGACATTCAAATTGTAGTGACCACTGACGCAAATGAGCTTCGGAGCGCTTTGGACTTAGGTACCGCCAATGGAACTGGGCTGGTATCGCTATTTGGCGTAAATGGCGACCTATTCAAAGTCGTTACGAGCGTCCGAAATCCACATGGTGGAATTGAAGTAACTGCAGAATCCGTTTCGATCTATAGTGAACAATCGGTTTCCGAAGCGCACAAAGACTGGCCAGTTGGCTCAGAGATTGGTAAAGTGCCCATCCGTGAGCTAACGCAAGTCAGCTTTGTTCCATTTAGCCAAACTGGACAATTTACGCCCGGAGAATGCGTTGCAGAGGCTTCAATTGCGGCCAAATGCGACTATGTATCTACAACTGATCGGGCCGAAGCGATTCAAAAGCCACTCGAAGAGCTTTCGAAATGGGCGAATGCGTTTATCCAGCAAAATGGTGGAGCGATAGGGTGGAAAGACAACACTCTGATGTATCGGCACGTAAGAGGCGGGCAAGTCTTGCTCCAGACATTGGTGCCGGCGGATTGGAAGAGCTTAGAAACAGCAAACAAGTTAGGTATGGACCCTGACCTCGATTCGTATGCCCGCTTTTTGGGTCGGCTATCTTCCAAAGATGTCAGAAGGTTTGAATATGGTAACGGGCCACTTTCGAGCGTATCAGTTCAACCGATTTTGAACCCCTCGGCAACACGGATGATAGGAGGGTTGGGCGTTGCACTTCGAAACCGGTTTTTCGACCATGCTGCCATGAAGGCCGAAGCCATTGGACACCAAGCCTTTACACATGCATTTTTAGCGAGCATTTTTCGGAGTGGAGGAATTGAGGCCGGAAGAGCACTACATCTCTTTGTGGAATCAGGCCAATCCTTGAAAGGTTTGCAAGCGTCTTGTGATGTTGTTTCTGCAGGGAAGGTCGTCGTGAGAGAGCTTGATGGCAAATTCTCCACAATTTCCAATTCACATGCAGAAGCAGGGGGAAAGGAAATAGTGGGCAAATTGATGGACTACCGTTTCCGTTTTGGATATAGCGATGCAGAATCGGCGGGAGTTTCGTATTTTCTGAGGGTTCCGATTTCCCCCACTTCCTTGGATTGAATTGGGAAGTTTCGATTCCCCTCTCCCTGGAGGAACGAGAGGGAGAGCGGGCAGGCGGTGAGGGTTCCCCCGATTTTTCAGCAAAGAGGCAAGTTCCGTATTCCAGATTCCATTCAGACTGAAGTCTGGGGTCCAGGTGCGGAATGAATTCCGCGCTCCATTTCAAACTCCGCCTTCCGCTCTCCGCACTCCGCTCTGTTCCAATATCCACAATCCACAATGGATTCGCGCTACGCCTTCTTATTCTTCTTATTCAGCCACCAAATCACTCCCACTACCGGAAGCCAGATTGGTGAATAAACGAATATGATAATGACTGCGCTGCCTAGAAACTGAAGGACAGATTGCAGACCATTGATTGCACTATTCCAAGTTTCCTCGAACCCACCCTTAGGTTCATCAACCTGCTCGCGTTTCTTTGTCTTTTCTTCAAACGTGGCAGTGATTGTGGAAAGGGATGCGAGGTCCTTCAAAGACAATACTTGAGCCGTTAGGCTCTCGATTTCTTGTCGAACTCCAGACAGGCGCTCTTTGATTTCAAGCATCTCACCGACTCTGCGTGCGGCGCGAAGCATGGTGATATAGCTTTCTTCTTCGGCTTTGAGCACCTTGATTCGTGCGCCAGTATCAGCGACTTGTGCTGTAACGTCTTGTCCGCTCGAACTCTCGTTGATCACGTCTCCTAGGCTTCGAATCTGCTTCATCGCAGAATCAAAACGGATCGCGGGAACTCGCATTACGACCATCCCTGTAGGGTTTTCGCCCTTCAGGTCAGAAGAGTTGCTGCTAATCACGAATCCACCAAGGCTCTCGGCAACCGTGCCAGCTTTCGCCATAGCGTCTGCGACGCTCGGGACTCTGCAGCTGACGTCGGCATTCTTGACCACGAGGCGGTTCGAGCCTTTCATCGGGACGGTTGTGCCTGGCCTGGCTGCCCTTTCTATTCCAGTTCTGGCGAGCCCATTGTCAATCGAGGACTTGGCTTCTTTGTCTTGGCTGGAACGGCTAGGTTGTTCCTCCATTCCAAATCTTGAGTTTTCGCTCGGTGCGCCAGCCTTGCCACCCCTGAATCCTCCTCCACCACCACGTCCTTCAGCTCCTTCCGATCCACCTATGATGCCCTCAAAGGTACTGGGCGCCATGCCGTCCGCAGACTCGTTCTTTGCCGTTTCACCTGCCGCCACACTTGCTGGTGCACGCGAAGCCAATGCAGTTTCGTTTGCACCTTTTGTTGAGAAAACCGGAAACGTGACAGTCCCAACCATCGAAACCAAAACAATCGCCGCAGCAGCTTGCATTGCAAACGGCCAACTTGACCATTTCATCATTCGAAAACCGCGAGGGTTTCGAACTTTCTCAATGGCAATAGCCCTTCCGGCAACTTCCGGCTCTACAGCCGTACGACGAATCTCAAATCCTAACATCTTCATAAATTCTGCCTCCTGCGCTAGTTCGGGGTCGGCGGCGATGGCAGCTTCAACTTCGGCGGCGCGAGCCTCGCTCAATTCACCGTCTACATAAGCCTTCAAATCTTCTCGAATATCGTTCATGCCATTGCCTCCGCTCCGAGGAGCGCTCTTCGCAAAGCGAGGAATGCGTGGTGGAGCCTTGATTTCACCGTTCCTACCGGAACCCCGAGCACCGTGGCAGCCTCTTCGTAAGTGAGGCCATCAATTTCGTGCAGCAGCACTACTTCGCGATGCTCTTCGCTGAGCGTTTTGAGCGCCTTTCGAAGCGTTTCGCGGTTGATCAGCGTGCTTTCCGGGTTTTCGGTTGGTTCGTTCATGATCCAATCCACTGGTTCTGCTTTGCGTTTTCTAACGGAGTTTCGAACATGGTTGTGCGCGATTCCAAAAAGCCAGGTTGCCAAGGTAGACCTTCCTTCAAACGTCGCAATCGTTTTTTGCGCGGAAAGGAATGTTTCTTGCGCCAAATCTTGGGCAAGCTCCGCTCCAACCCGCCTCGCTAAAAAGCGATAGACAGCGTCGTAGTTTTGGTCCACCAGCCGAGCTATCGCATCGCGGTCGCCCTTTCTGGCCAATTGAAGATCGGCATCCATGTATGTCCGTTCTAGAAGGTTAGTGTAGGGACGTTGGGAAAGGGTTCAAAGGAATTTTTGATTTTTGGATTGTGGATTGTGGATTGGTGGGAGTTAGCGGTTGGCGGATAGCAGTTTGCAGGTTGGTAGCAGGTAGTTGGCAGGTGGTTGGCAGGTGGTTCCTGAACCGCATGTCGGCATCAAGCTGCCTTACCATCGCGCGGAAATCGTTCAGGTCAAGGACAACATGATCAAAACCGTGCGCACGTCACTCCTCGCTCTCCACATTTCCCTGCTCGCCTCCGGCGCGACGCTGGCAGCGGAACGCTCCTTTCCGCAGCCCCAGCCCTTTGCCAGCAC
>JANNJE010000220.1:0-1799 GCA_031405735.1 Armatimonadota bacterium
ACCAACAACCGGTAACCGACAACCGACAACCAACAACCAATAACCAACATCCAACACCCAAAAACAGATTTACAACAAAACGGACTCAACTATGAAAACAAGAGAACTGCAAACCTTATGGTGGGACTGGCTAAGCACCAGTGAACGCCTGCTACGGTCGCTTCACGAGCAAACCGCAGCATTGTCACTCAGAGATGTTGAACGTGTCGAACGCATTCAACCAGATCTCGACAACCTACTCGACTCAATGCGAACGATTGATGGAAAAGCTGCGACTTGCGCGCAACAGCTGGCCGAAGGAATGGGAACAGAGCCCAACCTTCGAAGCTTAGTGCAAGTGCTTGAAAAGGCCGAAGCCCAGCAAATCCAATCAATTGCAAATCGCGTCACTGTTGTCGCTCGACACGTTTCGACAGTGTTGGAACGGAATCGAGCACTCCTAGAGAGCGAACTCACCTACATCAACGGCACGATGACACTGGTCGCAAAGGCTGCAACTGAGAATCCGAGTAAATATTCGAACAAATCTCACGCTGCTGTCCTAATGGATCAGGCTGCCTAATGCCGATAATTAACCTAGTGTAATTGCGAGGATACAATGCCAGGCACCTTTCACGGAATCAATCTAGCCTCAAACGCGTTGCGTGCATTCCAATACGGAATGGACATCACAGGACATAACATGTCCAATGTGAACACGCGTGGCTACACGCGACAAGCTATTGAATTTGGCACGTTGCAGCCAACGACAATCTGGAGCGGAAGGCCGTTTCAATTGGGACAAGGTGCGTCAATCACTTCGATTAACCGCATCAGGGATCAATTTCTCGATTCCCGTATGCTTGGAGCCCAGGGTGAAATGGGGCGATACGAATCGCTAGCATCTTCCATCCAGCAGGTCGAAGCGACTTTCAACGAGCCAGGACCAAACGGAATCGGAGCTGCTCTCGATAGGTTCTTCAACGCATTTTCTGGCCTTGCATCAAATCCAAACGAATCAGGAACCAGGCTCGAAGCTCAGCAAGCAGGGCAGTCTCTTGCAAACCGTATTCGCGGAAACTACGTGAGCCTCAATCAGCAGCAGGCAACAATTGGGAATCAAATTAGCCAAACCATCCAAGAAATTGACCAACTGAGCTCATCAATCGCGGCAATGAACGAAGAAATTCGCGGACAATCAACCGTAGGCGGTGGTCCCAACGATTTGCTCGATCAGCGCGACGCGGCTGTTGAAGCGCTAAGCAGGCTGATCAACATCAATACGACTCCAGGTTCAGGTGGAGAAGTGACTGTGCATTTTGGGGGCTTCCCACTCGTTGACTCGGGCGGTGCGCACCCTATTCCATCTACGTTTGATACAACAACGTTTAAGTTGAATGATGGAACGTACGATTATCCTGTTCGGTCTGGAAAGCTCTATGGCCTATTCGAACTCTCGAACAAGATTACGGATTACAAGTCATCTCTTGATACGCTTGCCAATACGCTTCGAACGGAAGTGAACACGATTCACAGATCGGGATTGAATCCGAATGGCACAACGGATATCGCTTTCTTTAATGAAAATGCGATACCGCCACAGAATGGAGCCATTGACTTCGACCTTTCTGCTTTGGTCAAAGCCGACGTAGACAATATCTCGACTAGCCTCACAGGAACAGCGGGAGACGGCGGCCTTGCTCTTGCGATTTCAAACCTAAAAGGCGGTTCTCCACTTCTAGGTGGAAAGAGCTACACCAGGTGGTACAGCGATTTTATCGGAGGAGTTGGCCGTGATGCTGCAACGGTAGCCGATGGGC
>JANNJE010000221.1:0-6286 GCA_031405735.1 Armatimonadota bacterium
CTCGGTTTCGCCGAAGCAGCCTTCGCGAGTTCAATAGCTCTTGTGTAAACTTCAATACCGGCTCTGGCAGCCTTTAAGTTATCATCACCAGGGGCGGATGCTGCGGAAAGCAAGTCCAAATATGTAAATCCTCGCTCAATATCGGGAACAGCCTTAATCGAGGCAATCATTCTGCGATAAGTCGGAGCTGCGTTTTCTTCGGGCTTGACGGGCGGCCTAGGCTTCATGTCCTCCGCTGTCAGATGGAACCCGTTCTGCCTTGCCAGCGATTCTTGGTACTCAAGGTCGTCGGCGGCCGTCAAATAGTCGTATCGCACAAACACATAGCCCGATATCAATGCCACTCCAAGAAACCCAAGTCCCCATTTGGAGATTTTCCAAAGTCGTTTCCTAAATCGTTTCCAGAGCGTTGGTTTGCGAATCATGCGATGTCCTCTACATATCTTGACTGACAAACAGGTGTGTTTCGTGCGAAACGACTCACAATTCTAAGAATTCTCGCTGATCTTGACAGTAATTTTGAGAAACGGAGTAGACCTGCCAAAGGCTAATGAATCTTTCTTGCCGTCGAGGAAATCAGCGCTCTGAACTGAGATTTCGCCATTCCCTGTAATCAATTTCAGCTTTCCTTCTCCCATCCAATCTCGTTCAATTTCAACTGGCGATGAATCGTTGATTCGGGAGAGCAGAACACTTACCATGGTCCTCATCAGGTTGTTTACCGTCGCCAATTTCAGCATTGCCTCAAAGGTCTTGGCTTCGGTGTGTTCGACAATGATTCGAGTTGTCGCATAAGGCGACCATCGCGAATGTTTGTTGCCAATTTGATGAAGTACATGCAAAAGCCGCTTGGTATCGGTCAAGCACCTTGTCAATCTGTGTGTATTCAGGATGGATTCAGTTTTCTTGACCATGAAAGCATTCGCAGTTCGCTGCCAGCCAATGGCTCCATTGGCAACAAAAAGGGCGACGCAGTGGGTGAAGCGTTGGGCAGAAATGCCTGTCAACATAGGTTGAACCCAGGCTTGTTTTGGTTCAAGATCGTATGAAGATTCCGCGACTATCGAGGTTCTAAATTCCGAAATTGGCTCATTTCTTGGAATCCAATGCTCAAAGAATAGAAGCATTTCCATATCCTGATGGCAGCAACTCAGAATCGCTTCGACTGCCCGTATTGCGGACATGCTGCTTGCGCAGACCAAAAGGTGCGAAATCCATAGGTGGTCATTTAGGATTGCCTGGTGGAGCCGAAAAAAAAGCTCTAGAAAGTTCCGTGCCTCGTCCAAATTTCCTGTGCTTGCTTCCTTGCATGCGTGCACTAAAGAAGCTGAAGCTAAAAGAACTGCCTTCATACTGTTCGATGTGGGCAAGTTGTCATCATTGTGTCGAGGGATTGTGACGTCGTGTGACCTTAAAAATCCTAGTAAAACCATTAACGTTTCACTGTGGCCGTCTGAAATTGGTGAAGTGATTTCCTTTTGTTCAAGCAAGGTCCTAGCAGCAGCACGAACTTCTAGACCCACTGATCTCCGCAATTCGACAGGATCAAAATCTGGAAGCAACTTAACAAATCCCTGGTCAATCCAATCAAAGTGATCTGTCTGGGTGAAAACCCCTGGAAACTCTTGCTCAAGTTCAGCACGGCATTGACTAATTCGATTTGAATCCCTAGCAAATATGACTGTGGCGACAAGGGCGTAACCAAAGTCCCATGCAAAGAAGAAAAGAAAAACGACAAGGATTGTGATCATTTGAATTGAGGCAATCCAATTCGTTACAATAAACTGAGGTCGTTGGCGTCAGCCTTGCCCGAATCGTTCTCGCCGCCGTTCCACCATTTGAACGGCTGATTTCCATAAAGGGCCTTTAGAGAAACATAAATCAAGATTGCCGAAAGCAATGAACCGATACCCCATTGCCAAACATTGTCCACAAGTTTAGTTTGAATAAAAGAACGGTCTGAATCTTCGCGGTTTGAGAAAGAGCTCAAAAGTGTCGCCCCAATCGCTACAATCGCAAATGGAAGCCAGGACAACAAGTAAAACACGCCCACTCCAAAAGCACCGGCCCATGCGAGATTTTGGGCACTCGCTGGAGGTCCGTCTGCGGTCTCGCCAGGTCCGATCATCCGAACAATAAAATTCGTACCGAAGAGCAGCGCCAGCCCACAAAGTAGCGGAATCATCATTGTGAAAAGAACTGGCATGGAATTTCGGAGCATTTCCGATAGCGTTTTGTTCGATTCATCTGGGCTGTAATACATTGGCCAAGTCTGAAATACCAACGGAATCATGTTGAGTCCATAAATGAACAGATAGATACCCAAAATCTTGCAGCCTACGAAAATGAGTTGCCGTGTTGACATAGCCTCTGATTCGCCCCCCGCACCCCAAGTTCCTTTTTGACTTGTATGAAAACTAGAAAGGAATAGTGAGGCCTGTTGCAGAACCCTTAGGCATGATCGTTTGCCCAAAGTGCCAGAAGTCGCTGCCTGACTGGGCAAAATCGTGCCAGTTCTGCGGTGCGGATACAGCAAAGGTCGTTCGCCCGCCCACCATTCAAAAAGAGCACAGGCCTATGGCGACAGACGCCCCGAATTGGGTTTGGTGGGCTTACTTTCTAATTGCAGGATATTTCTTGCTTGGCGGAATTTTTGTCGTGCTGGCAGGACTGGGCGTTTTGGGCAAAGATATGGCTGCTGGCGGATCGTGCATCGCCATCATGGGACTCGTAAACATCGTGCTGGGTGCTGGACTGATACTCCGGTGGGAAGCGATCCGAGGAATTGTAAACGTGGTTTGCTTCGTTACCATGCTTTTTGCTGCTTGGGGAGCCATTAACGGCTTTTTCCTCGCACCGTTAATGGGGCCTTTTGCTGCACTATTCTTGATTCGAAACCTGATTGACTTTTGCACAGCAGGGTTTATGATCTTCTTGTTAGGCGAAACCGACAAGAAAGCGCCCAGCTTGTGATCGTTTGTGTGTTTCCAGAGTAATCTCCCGCAATGCACCGACTTGCCATCTATCCTGGAACGTTCGACCCGCCAACGCTTGGGCATTTGGACGTAATCGAGCGGGCATCGAAGCTCTTTGACACAATCATTGTCGCAGTTGGAATCAATTCCTCAAAGCGTCCTCTTCTCAGCACAGACGAGCGACTAGGCGCCATTCGTGCCTGCACAACGCACCTTCCAAATGTATCAGCAGAGTCATTTGATGGACTGTTGGTAGATTACGTTCGCTCAAAGGGAGCCAAATCCATTGTTCGAGGGTTGAGGGCAACTGCGGATTTTGAATACGAATTCCAAATGGCATTGGTGAACCGCAGGCTCGATGAAAACATTGACACGGTTTTTCTCATGACAAAATGGGAGCACAGCTTCCTCAGCAGTTCGATTGTAAGAGAAGTTGCACTGCTGAACGGCAGATATGAAGAATTCGTCCATCCCGACGTGAGGCCGATTATTGAGACGGCGCTATCTGGAAGACAAGGATAGATTGGGAAGAAGAGTGCAGGGTTTTGGGAGTAGGGTAGCGATCCTATGTTGTGCTGTACGGTCGAAATACTTCCTTTGAGGTTGTCCAACCTGAGAGAACTACGAGCAAATCACGAAGGCACTTGGTGGAACGAAATCTATTAGGAATTGGAGTGAAAAGATGGGGAATCCACCTTGGGGGGAAATTTAGATGATGGCGATGGAAAATGTGTCATTGGGTCTATTAGAGCTATCGGCAATCAGAGAAATGGCAAACACAGGATTAGGGAATGCGGCGAAGTCAATTTCCGAATTTACGGCCCACAACTTCAACGTGGATGTTCCATACGCCCAATCGGTTGCACTTACGCGGATGCCAATGTTGTTAGGCGAAAGCGAAAATATTTATGTAGGAATTTATTTGCCTGTTAAGGGCGAAGTTGAAGGTCATATTGCATTCCTTCTTCCCTGGGAAAGCGCACAGTCGCTCTGGAAAATGGTCATGGGAAGAGCACCAAGGACTCCCGCAGAAGTAGATGAAGACGCCGCTTCGGCAATGCTTGAAGTCGGCAACAGCTTCAGCGGCAGTTTTCTAAATGCAATTTCAGACATAGCGAAATTTAGCTTTGGTTCCACTCAACCTGTTTTGGCAATAGATACTTGTTCAGCGATCATAGCGACAATTGTTGGCGAAGCAAGCCAAGGGGATGCAGATTCGCTCGCAATTGATACGGAGTTCTTTGACGACGAGCATAAAATATCAGGAATTTTCCTTTTCTTGCCAACAGTTTCAGGCCTAAAATCGCTTTTTGCTGCACTTGGCATTTCGAAGGCGGCCTAACCATGACAACTACTGCGGTAATAGTCGGAATGGCGGAGATTCACGTTACGAAAGGAGCCGGAGTCTTTACGTGCCTTGGCCTTGGAAGCTGCATTGGAATTTGTGCAATTGACCCAATAACAAATGTTGCGGGCTGCGCGCACATTATGTTGCCTGAATCGTTTGCCGATAAGCCAGTTGACAAGCCCGCAAAGTTTGCAAATACCGGAATTCCTGAACTGATAGGCATGATGGAAAGACTTGGTGCGGAGAGGTCAAGAATTGTTGTCGCGATCGCAGGAGGAGCACAGGTATTCAAATTTGGATCTGACTGCGCTACAAGCAAACACGACATCGGAGCAAGAAACGTTTCTGCGGTTACCGAAGCTTTGAACCGATATGGATTGGAACCAAAGGGCAGCGACGTAGGCGGCAGCAATGGCCGAACGGTTACTTTTACGGTGGAAACTGGAATCGCTACGGTTCGCACTGCCATTTCGACTGAAAAGCCATTAGCAACTTTGAGAGACTGAGCAGGGGAAAAAGGTTTTTTTGACTATGAACGGCACATTGACACTTGAAGACATCCTATCGAAGACAACCGATCTTCCTGCTATTCCTGCGGCTGCAATTGCGGTTATGCGCGAGGCCGATCTATCCACGAGCACTGCAAGATCGGTAGCCGAACATTTGTCGTGCGACCAAGCGCTTAGCTCTAGAGTTCTCCGCCTAGCTAATTCTGCCTATTACGGAATGTCGAGGCAGGTGACGGACTTGCAGGAGTCTGTTGTTTTGCTCGGAATGCGTTCAGTAAGAAATCTTGCGGTGATTGCGGCTTCGTACACTTGGATGCAGCGTCCGATGAACGGATATGCACTTGAGCCTAGCGCAATGTGGAAGCACAGCTTTGGTGTTTCCATTGCCGCACAACTCATTGCAAAAAAGAGCAAGTCATGTGATCCTGATCTAGCTTTCACTGCTGGACTGTTGCATAATCTTGGCAAAGTAGCGATGAACATCTGGCTGGATCGGAAATTAGCAGCCGTGATCAATCTCGCCCAAAGAGACCAACTCGCATTCGACGAAGTAGAACGTAAACTGCTTGGTTACGATCATGCTGAAGTTGGAGCACATTTAGCAGAAATCTGGAATTTGCCAGAGTCTCTGGTTACTGCAATACGCTACCATCACCGGCCCAATGATGCGGATCCCATTAGCCCAGTAACGGATTGCGTTCATCTCGGAGATTTCTTGACAATGAGCATGGGATATGGACTTGGAGGCGACGGCCTGTACTACAATTTCTGTCCGGAAGTCCTCACAAGGCTGGGAATCGAACCTTGTGCAATAGATGAAATCACCGATCAGTTTATGGACTCATATCTTCAATACGAAAGTCTGATCGAAGAAATGAACGCTGCATAGTATTGAGTGCAAAAATCAAATTGAGTTCTTTAGGCAATCGGTCAAAAATTAGCTTCTTGAACCAGTTCAACGACATCCTTCAACGCTATTGAATCGCCTGCAATTTGCTTGATTGAGGCATCTAGCATTATTCTGCAGAACGGACACGCTACGGCAACCGTTTTCGCACCGGTTTCGAGTAGTTCTTCAGCACGTTTGTTGCCTGGCCGCTGTTCCGGCGGCTCTTCCATGAACATCCTTCCGCCTCCTGCTCCACAGCAAAGCGTCTTTCTTCCAAAGTGTGCACCTCGTCAGCAAGCCCATCAACTGGGGCCTGATCTTCAACTCGAACAGCCGCTTCCCGGAACTCCATTTAACGCACCACGATCGCACTCCTCAATGCCTTCTTCTATTCCATTTCCGCATTGCGCACAATTGATTCCGCCGCCACAATCCTGGGAGCAAAGCCAATGCCCGTTCTCATCACAAGTGCATGTACTTGGGATACAGGCGCCGGGAGTACAAACTTCGGACGGGTTCGGCTGAGGACATGTTCCCTCGTTTTGACAAGTCGATGAGCAGCCAT
>JANNJE010000222.1:0-4751 GCA_031405735.1 Armatimonadota bacterium
TGAAAGATAATCAGGGAAATAAATTTGACCAGAAAATCCATTGTTAAAAGCGAAGAAAATATCAGTAAATACAAGAATTACATTTTTATAAAAATAATAACAAATAAATCGAGAGATTTTGGAATATCCGACTCTTCCATAACTGAGTAGTAATTTTTCTAAAAACCTAAACTGACCAATCGAAAAATCTGCAGAACGAACCGCTTGAGTACCCTCCATACCCTGGATACCTACTCCAATATGAGCCTCCATAGGAGTATTGAGCTAATCCCTGGCCGGAACTAAGCTGTAAGCTTCGCATTCCCTCGGAATCGGAGTTCGAGTAAACGACATTGTCTACAACAACTGGCGATGAAAAGGTCCGGCCGGTTCGTACTTGCCACGCCAAATAAGTATAAGGCAGGACGTCAGGAAGCTGCGAAGCAGGCAACTGGTGCTGCGGCGACTTTCGAAACGTCGGCCAAACCCAATCCGCCGGATTTGGTACAGACAAATTCGTTTTTGGTTGCTTTGGAACAGCAATGACGGTGTCAGGCAGGTTCTGTTGCAGCCAATCGTAGAGTGGCACAGTGCTATCCGGTCGTCTTTCCGCAATAATTTTGCGGTCAGGGCCAATGATATAGGTCCAAGGCGTGTTTAGCGAATTTGGGGAATCTCCAGAAGCATCTGAGTGAAAGGTTCGATAGAGGCCCGGTCGCGGAAACGTGGGCTCGTAGTGGATTGCGACATTGCCCCACGGCTTTGTTTCACTTGCTTCGAGAAAAACGGCCGCGTCATCCTTGCCCTTTTCACCGAAAGGAACGACGGCTACTGGATTGCACGCATATGGCACGGATTGCGCCGCTTTTTGCAAATCGGATAGCTGCGAAACAAAGCTGGATTCATAGGTTCCCTTTCTTGGCGGCCTTGGTGAGCAGAAATGGAGAATTACGATTCCATCGTGCAGCATGGACTGTTCCAACGATGTGACTCCCCAACTCTGAGGCCGAAATTCGTTCTGAATTAGGATTAGTGGAATCTTTGAGCAGTTAGGGAGCGCGTCGCCAACCTTCAGGTCGGCTGCGCCTGCCATTTGGACAAGTGAAATTGCTGCCGCAACGAGCAAACTACTCGGGAGCAACCTTCGAATCAATCCTTGAAATGCCAATCTAACCCTCCAAATCCGAAAAATCGGACTTCCTTCCCATTCTCAACGTCAGAAACTGTATCGCTGTTCCATAAACTGGCCAATTGGAAATACTGAACTGCATCAATAGTCGTTCACTCAACCGTAACGCTCTTAGCCAGATTCCTCGGCATGTCGATCTCACATCCACGCAGCCGTGCTGTGTGATAAGAGAGCATTTGGAGCGGAATCACGCTCAACAGAGCGTTCAAGAACTCGAATCCCGTTTGCGGGACTTTGATTGTGAATTTCGCGGATTGTTCGACAAGTTCATCGTCTTCAGTGGTGATCGCGATGACCGTGCCACCTCGAGCCTCGATTTCCTTCATATTGGAAATCGTCTTTTCTCGAAGCACCATATCTGTCGCCCCAAATATCGCAACAACACCAGGTTCAACTAAAGCGAGGGGCCCATGCTTCATCTCGCCTGCAGGCGATTCTTGCGTCGGAATATAGGCAAGCTCCTTCATCTTCAAAGCCGCCTCAACCGCCGCGTAATTGTCAGCACCCCGCCCTAGAAAGAAAATGAGCGGCGCATTTTGGATGAAAGCGGCAAGCTCAGCCGTTTGCCTATCGAGCTCTAAGCATTTTTGGGCGAATTCCGGCATTTGCCGCAAGGCCTTGATGCATTGAGGAATCCGCACTCCGGGCGTTTCTCGAACCTGGGCAACATATAAAACAAGCTGGGTGAGAACCATAACTTGCGCCAGATACGCCTTCGTGCTTGCCACAGAAATTTCTGGTCCGGCTTGCGTAAAAATCGTTCGGTCGCATTCCCTGGCGATGCTGCTTCCGACAACATTTACAACACCAAGCGTTCGAATTCGGCGCTCTTTGCAGACTTTCAAAGCCGCTAAGGAATCCATCGTCTCGCCTGACTGACTAATGAAGATCGCAAGGGATCGGGGCGAAAGGACCGGATCGCCATAGCGAAACTCGCTGGAATAGAAAACATCGGTTGGAAGCCGCAGCAATTTCTCGAACATGTACTTGCCCATCAATCCAGCGTGATATGCGGTGCCGCAACCGATGATGTTGATTCGATCAATTTCATGCCAAACATGGTCCGAAAAAATGTTCTCGAAGAGGATGTTTCCCGTTTCATCGAGCCTTCCTGCAAGTGAATTTCGAATGACTTCGGGCTGCTCATAAGTCTCTTTCAAGAAAAAATGCTCGAATCCGCCCTTTTCTGCCGCTGCGATGTCCCAATCAATATGCTCGATCACAAGCGGCACTTCATTGCCATCTAAATCCATGATCCGAACGCCATCGGGCTTCAAAACAGCGATTCGGTCGTCTTCTAATATTGCAATGTTTCGAGTGTACGGAAGCAGTGCAGGTATGTCGCTGGCAAGCATATTTTCGCCATCGCCAAGCCCCAAAACAATTGGGCTGGACTTTCTTGCGGTGACAACCGTGCTCGGCTCTGATTTACTGATTACAACGAGTGCATAAGCTCCGCGGAGCCTCTTCGCGCCGCGCCGAACCGCTTCCGGCAAATTCCCGTCTCGGTCGTATTCTTGTCCGATCACGTGAGCAGCGATTTCGGTATCGGTTTCTGATACAAACGTGTGCCCTTCGAGAGCAAGTTCCGCTTTTAGCTCCAGATAATTCTCAATGATTCCGTTGTGAATGATCGCGACGTTTTCAAATTGGTCGTAGTGCGGGTGAGCGTTGGCATCTGTTGGGCCGCCATGGGTCGCCCAGCGGGAATGTGCAATTGCAAGGTGAGATTCGACCGGGGTTTCATCCAGCAGCTTTCCAAGGTTTGCAAGCTTTCCAGCTCGTTTAAGAACGTGAATGCTTCCCTTTCCGTTTAGGTATGCGATTCCCGCGCTGTCGTATCCGCGATACTCAAGCCGCTTCAATTGGTCGAAAACAACATCCACAGCCTGCCTCGGCCCAACATATCCTGCAATCCCGCACATCAACCTATTGTGACATACCGGGTTTGCAAGCTAGGATCATTGAATTTCTTCAGCGACTCAACCAAATTGGTGTACCGCATTTTTACTTGTTTTCTTCAATATTTGCGACTTTTTGCCTTTTCTGCGATAAGATAGAACTTGGTTTGGGCTTGAAAAGCCCGAGGGAGGAATTGAATTGAAATCAATGACTAGAATTTTTATCGGTCTGGCTACGATGGCTGGTGCCGCGTCTTCGATGGCGATTACCTATATCGAAACGTTCCCAGATCCGCTGGGCAGCTACCAAAGTCGCTGGCTGTATCAGAACAGCAATATCAACAGCTACTATCATGCAACTGGCGACCCAAATATTGACCAACGTGGAAACAATCCAGATGGTCTGTGGATTGCTGATACGCAAGGTCTTGGGAGCGGCGCAAGCGGACCTTCAACAACCATCATTTTCAACCCATCGTTTGGGGCACTATTAACCTCGCTGAGCTTTGGAATGGAATGCTTTGTTGAAACGAGGGTCACCATCTACGACATGAGCAACAACGTTCTGATTAGTAGCGTTTATTCGGGTGGAAGTTTTCCACTCCTTCACGATAGCCTGATCTCAACGACTAGTTCGAACGGAATTAGTGGATGGGATATGGTCGCTACAAACGGAACCAGTCAAATTGAAGGTAACACTTCAGTTGACAATTTCAGGGCAGAAGGCGTGCCTGAGCCAGCTACAATGGCTGCTCTCGGCCTCGGCGCAATTGCTTTGATCCGACGACGACGCAAATAGATCTTAATCGATCAATTCACTTGTTTTGAGGGCCGCCCCCAGCGATGGGAGCGGCCCCTTTCTTTGCAGAAAATATGGAAATCGTCAGAGCAAAACTATTGAGAGCACGTTGTTTAACAACTCATCGAATTGAATCCTTGCACATGCGACCAGTTTTCCTGCTGAGTTTTAGGTTCGCGTGAACCAATAATTTACGTTTGGTGTTAATTGAACAGAGAACGCCATAGCGGTATTCTAGGAACTCAAAATATGAAAGTTGCAGTCGTTGGAACAGGCTATGTCGGATTGGTGACTGGTGTTGTGCTTGCAGAGCTTGGGCATGATGTCACTTGTGTTGATCGTGACAAGAAGAAAGTTGACATGATCAACAGCGGCATTTCACCGATTTACGAGGTCGGTCTTGAAGAACTGCTCAAGCGAATGCTCATGGAGCAGCGATTCCGAGTGATCACAAGTATCGCCGACGCAACAAAAGCTTGCGACGTTGTCTTTATCGCAGTTGGCACACCGCCTGGCGAAGATGGAACGCCTGACCTTTCGGCGGTGAAAGTAGTCGCTCAAGAAATCGCGCGAAACATTGAAAAGCCGACAATTGTTGTGAACAAATCAACGGTTCCAGTCGGCACGGGCGACCTCGTCCAGCAATACATGATTGACGCTGGAGTTCCGGCTAACATGGTGGACATTGTAAGTTCCCCCGAATTCCTTCGAGAAGGCACTGCTGTGGCAGACGCTCAAAAGCCGTACCGCCTCGTTTTTGGTGCCAAGCGCCGTGAAGCGGCGATCAGATTAGTCGAGCTCTATGCGGCACAAGAATGCCCGATGTACATCACCGACCTTCGCAGCGCCGAACTGATCAAATACGCAAGCAACTGCTTCTTGG
>JANNJE010000223.1:0-3017 GCA_031405735.1 Armatimonadota bacterium
CGGCGAGTGCATCAAGGTGGCGGCTGTGCGCTGAGTAGCTTGCGCGACATCGCGCGCTTGACCGCGCTTTGGACCGAATAAGCAAAATATGAGTAAAGCGCGGTCAAGCCCGCGCACTCCCAAAAGCCCAAAGGTAACATAACTCCAATGTCCCTTTCGCTGAACCGAGAGAATTTCGTTCTTCACAAACTCCATTCGCTTACCGGAGTTGTGCCGATCGGATTCTATATGCTTCAGCATTTGACACTGAACTCGTTTAGCATTGCCGGACCAGAAAAATTCAATAGCGTCATTGATTTTTTTGAAGCCGTTCCAAAACATTTGCTACTAGGAATGGAAGTTTTGGTTCTTTGGATACCAATTCTCTTTCATTCCGTTTATGGCATCTTCATTTCTAGCAGAGCCCAGAACAACGTGTTTGAGGAGAAGTACGGCTGGTCGCAAAATCGAATGTTTTTCTTGCAGCGAGCCACAGGAATCGTCCTCTTTCTTTTCTTAGCCGTTCATGTTGCGACGACTACTGTTGCCAAATACCTTTCGCCTGCTGGCGCAGAACTGATTAAATACGACGCTTGGCATGAAAGGCTTACTGGAACGGCTTACCTTTGGCTTGTCTTCTATCTCGCAGGAACCGTTTGCGCCTCGTATCATTTGGCTTATGGCATCTGGAATTTCTGCATACGATGGGGAATTACTGTGAGCGCGAGGTCACAAGGAGCCGTTCAAAAGTTTTCAGCTGTGCTCTTTGTCTTCGTGACCCTTCTGGCTTGGGGCGCGTTGTTTGGGTTTCTTCGGTAATTTGATAGTGCGCGGGCTTGACCGCGCTATTAAACTGACTCTTATCTGAATTCCTAGAAAAGCGCCGACAGGGTCGGCGCACTCCCAAAACTCCCAAATTACCTTCGAACTCTTCCTGGCAACTTCCTTTTGGCACTAATCCCCAACTTGCCGTCCGACGTTCCCATCAATTGCCTCAACCTTTGAATTTCATCGCGCACTTGTGCTGCCCTTTCAAACTCCATCGCTTTTGCGCAATCTTTCATCTGCTTTTCAAGGCTGTCAATGAGCAATGGCAAATCTTCAATCCGAACTGGGCTGCCGTCTTTCCCAATCTCCTCTGTCGCAGCTGAACCATATTGGGCTACAACTTCTGCAACGGCATCGGATTGGTAAGACCGAATCGTTTCTCTCACTTCCTTGATTACGGTTGAGGGCGAAGTCCCATACTTCTCGTTATAATCAACCTGCACTTGGCGGCGGCGATTGGTTTCGCCGATTGCACGTTCCATAGAGCCTGTGATTTTGTCGGCATAGAGGATAACTTTGCCATCCACGTTTCTGGCAGCACGGCCAATCGTCTGAATCAGCGACGTTTCGCTTCGCAAGAAACCTTCCTTGTCAGCATCCAATATGGCAACTAAACTGACCTCCGGTAGATCGAGCCCTTCCCTTAACAAGTTCACTCCAACCAGAACATCATAAACTCCAAGGCGAAGATCCCTGAGAATCTCCGGCCGTTCGAGCGAATGAACATTTGAGTGAATGTACTGAACCTTCACATCAATTTCTCGCAAATAGCTTGTCAAATCTTCCGACATTCGCTTAGTCAACGTGGTCACAAGCACGCGCCTTCCAATCTTCACCGCCGTTTGAATTTCATTGATCAAATCGTCAATTTGTCCTTTTGTCGGACGAATCTCAACTTCGGGGTCAACGACATAAGTTGGCCGAATAATCTGTTGTGCCGTCTGATTTGAATTCTCGTTTTCGAATGGTCCAGGCGTTGCACTCACAAAGACAATTTGTCCAGCCCTTTGCAAGAATTCTTCAAATTGCAGCGGTCTGTTATCGAGCGCGCTTGGCAATCGAAATCCATAGTCAACTAGCACTGATTTCCGTTGCCGGTCACCGTTGTACATCGCCCGTAATTGGGGCAAAGTTTGATGGGATTCGTCAATGAAGAGGATCGCATCCTTTGCTAAGAAGTCTAACAGTGTGTAGGGCGGTTCGCCCTCATTTCGGCTGTCGAAGTACCTTGAATAGTTCTCAATGCCTTGGCAATAACCAACTTCTCGCATCATTTCAACATCAAAATCAACTCTTTGGCGAAGTCGTTGGGCTTCTAACAATTTATTTTGACTTTGAAACAATTCGCACTGTTTCTCGGCTTCATCCAAAATTGTTGCGATGACATCGTCCATCTTTTCCCATGGCGCAACGTAATGTGTTGCCGGAAAAACGGAGATATGAGTTGGTTCATCCAGCACATCGCCAGTCAGCGGATCGATCAGGCGAATTCGCTCGACTGTATCTCCGAAATATTCAATTCTAGTAATAATTTCTTCATCTTTCGGCTGGATTTCAAGGACTTCGCCACGAACTCGAAACGTGCCTCGGTCAAGCACCAAATCATTTCGCGTGAATTGCATGTGAGTTAGCCGCATCAGCACGTCATCAAGCGGACATTCGACACCCTTTTCAAAGGTCACTACCGATTCAGCGTAACGGTCGGGAGAACCCAGCCCGTAGATGCAACTTACAGATGCAACGATGATAACATCGCGCCTTTCCAGAAGGGATTGAGTCGCGGCGTGGCGTAATCTGTCAATTTCGTCATTGACGCTCGAATCCTTTTCAATGTACGTGTCGGTTTGCGGAACGTACGCTTCGGGCTGGTAATAGTCGTAATAGCTTATGAAGTATTGAACTGCGTTTTCCGGAAAGAAAGCCCGAAACTCCTGGCAAAGCTGCGCCGCCAAGGTCTTGTTGTGGGCAAGAATGAGGGCTGGCCGATTCGCCTTTGCAATGACGCTCGCCATCGTGTAGGTCTTTCCGGTTCCGGTAGCGCCTAAAAGAGTTTGGAACCGGTACCCGTTCTCAAGGCCCTCGGTAAGAATGTCTATCGCTGAGGCTTGGTCACCCTTCGTGGAAAAAGACTCGCTGAAATTGAGCTATGTCCTCAATAGTATTCGCAATAATTGTATTACTTCTGATACTTTTTCTATTACTATTTTTCC
>JANNJE010000224.1:0-6069 GCA_031405735.1 Armatimonadota bacterium
ACATCTACCAATGGGACCCTTGGTCGCAAAGCAGGATCAAACCGCCACGGATCATTGGGCACGAGTTTTGCG
Source organism: Armatimonadota bacterium (assembly GCA_031405735.1). Taxonomy (GTDB): domain Bacteria; phylum Armatimonadota; class Fimbriimonadia; order Fimbriimonadales; family Fimbriimonadaceae; genus JANNJE01. The sequence goes on from JANNJE010000224.1 coordinate 73, forward strand.
GAAGCGTTGTAGAAGTTGGCGAAGGAGTTACGGACCGAGCCGTTGGCGATTTTGTTGCTAGCGAATCGCATATTGTTTGCGGTCATTGCCGCCAATGCCGCGAAGAGCAGTCTCACGTATGCGTGAACACCACGATTTTAGGTGTTGACATTGATGGCGGATTCGCCGAGTTCGTTGTCATCCCAAAAGATAACGCCCGCCCAACAAGCAGCGCCATTCCGAAGAAAATCGCTGCGTTTCAAGATGCACTTGGAAACGCGGTGCATACTGCACTTGCAGGTCCCGTTACAGGTCAAAAAATCCTCATAACTGGGCTCGGCCCGATTGGACTTTTTTCGGCAACGATTTGCCAGGCTCTTGGTGCAGAATTAGTTGTCGGGACGGAAGTTTCTCCTTACCGAATTGAACTTGCCAAAAGAATCGGAATCGAGTTTGTTTTCAACCCGAGGACCGATGACGTTGACGGAAGTCTGAAGCAGCTTGCGCCGGAGGGATTCGATGGCGTGTTAGAGATGTCCGGGCATCCCAGTTCGCTGACTTTGGCAACGAAGCACGTTCGCCCAGGGGGAAGGGTCAGCCTGCTTGGAGTCTTTCACGAAAACACGCAGTCGCTCCAACTCAACGACCTGATTTTTAAGGGAATTGACATTCATGGAATTGTGGGAAGAAAACTATGGCAAACATGGGACCAAATGGGGGAACTTTTGCAATCCGGGAAATTGAAGCTTGATCCAGTAATTACCCACGAAATGCACTTTACAGAATTCGCGAAGGCTATGGAATTGATGGAAGCTGGCAAAGCGGGCAAGGTTGTGTTTGGGTTTAATGATTGACATGGGTGAAGTGGGTGAACCGATAACCAACAACCGAACAACGCTATCCGCTAACTTCCAACTTGTAACCCATTCCTTAACCAAATCCTTCCCATTTCGTAACATCTGCACAACGTTTTGTTAATGCACCAGCGAAAAAATAGTTACCGAGGTGCATCATGAAAAAAGCATTTACATTAATTGAACTTCTCGTCGTCATCGCGATTATCGCGATCCTAGCCGCCATTCTTTTCCCCGTTTTCGCTCAAGCAAAAGCTGCGGCAAAGAAAACGGCCTCACTTTCAAATGTCAAGCAACTTGGAACCGCCATGCACATCTATGTCACTGACTATGATGATGTAACACCCTCACTCTGGGGAGGAAGTGGCCCTTGCACGTTAACGGATACAAGCGGCTGTTCGCAAGAATGGTGGTTTGGCATGTTCCCATACTTCAAATCAATTGAACTGATCTATTCGCCTGAACGAAATGAGGGTGGCCCAACAAGCTACAACGCGCTAGGACAAAAGTTGGGCGCCAAGCGATATTCCGGCTACGGTTATAACTGGGGTCCGATCGGCTGGCGAGGCGGCGGCCTTCTCGGCCTGCAGCAACGAGTGCCAGTCACCAATCAGAGCTATCTGGTTGGCGTTAGCACAACATCAGTTGAGACAGTTGCCGAAACTTTTGCGTTCGGCGACACGTACGACACGCCAAGAATGACTGTCGGAATCGGATTTGCAGCAGATACTTACAATGGTAATACGAACAAAGCGTTGCGACACGGAGCACAGTTCAACTATGCATTCGTAGACGGCCATGCAAAGACGGTCAAAGTTCGCGGAGGCTTTATGGTTGGTGCGTTTAACGACCGGTTTATCATGCCGGCAAATACGAGACTTGCCGAAACAGCGTTTTGCCAAACGCCAGATTATCTGGTTCGTTTGAACCCAACCTCGCCGGATGGAACGAACATTCCAGACAACATCCTTTGCAAGGACATTCCTGCTTGGATTATGGCGAACTACCCGCAATGCACTAGCAATTCGGGTCCTGGCGACAACTGCTTCTGGACAAACTAAGCGGATTGTTCTGGGGATGGTGGAAAGCTGGGATGCGAATCTGCATCCTAGCTTCCCCAATTCTCATTTAGCTAGCGATTGCATCGATGAAGTACATCTGGACTGCGTGAGTTGGGTGAGTCGGCTGAATAAAAGCCGCCAACCGCTAACAACCAACAACTAACAACCTGAAAACCAACAACCAACAACCAACCCACTTCTGCTAGTGCTCCTAGCTTCAAAATAGTATTCCAATTTCTCGCAGACCCACTTTTCATCAAGTCATTCCAACCTGGCGTTTTGGCTACCTTTGAATCGCCGATCCCATCTGGATAAACAACGAACACGTGGTTCCCTAACCCTAGCAATTTCTCAGGGCCGACGATTGCCGCTTTCACCTTTTCCACCAATTCTTTTGGAGGCTCTGCAGTTAGGAAAGTGACGACCAAATGACTTGGATCACTTTTCGCTGCTTCTGGAAATGGATTGCAAGAGATTATGTTTTCTAGCTCTGATTTCGAGCGAACAAGCACGCCAATTTTCATCTGTCGCTGCTCGAGCAATGCAGCACTTAAATCGGCACCCACATCTCGGGCGGGATCGGCCTCAACTACCAGGTTTCCACTTTGCAAAAGTGTTCGAGGATTCTCAAACCCAAGATCGGAGGCAATTTCGCGAAGCTCTGACATTTTGATGAGATTGTTCCCACCAACGTTGACACCGCGAAGCAAAACGATACAAGTTTCCACGATGCAAGGATTATGAGTTAGTTGAGTGCGTTAACACTTTTTTTGCTTAGACAAACATCAAGTAGTAACTATCCAGTTAAGTTATCGGTCAGCTCCGATTTAGTGAGCGATAGATACGTGGTATGGTCGTAGGAGTGGTCAATACTGGTCGTGAATTGGTCTTCATTGTAAATGGCAAATCTCGCTTTGGCGCTAATCGTGCAAAGGAGGCTCGCGAAGCACTGGAAAAAGAAGGATTCAAGGTGCGACGATTTGAAACATGCGTGAACAAAGAAACCTTTTCGAGGCTCGTGAAAGAGACTGTCGAATCTGAAGAGCCATTGATTGCAATTGGGGGCGGCGATGGCACTCTGAGATTAGCTGCCGAACTAATGGCTGGATCGAATTCTACGATGGCAGTGTTTCCACTTGGAACTGGGAATGCTTGGGCAAATGATCTTGGAATTCCGTTAGGCTCCGCTCAAACAGCTCGTTGCCTAGCCAATGCTACGCCAGAACTCATTGATATTGGGGTCGCCAACGGAAGGGGTTTTGTAAATGTCGCGACGTTCGGCCTGACGGCACTAATCGTAAAGAACTTGCATGATGGCAGTAAGAGCAGGTTCGGAAAATGGGTTTATCTCCCCGCAATTATTCGCTCGCTACGCGAACTTCGCCCGTTTAACTTGAGGGTGGAATCTGACTCAGATGCGTACGAAGGACAGGCAACGCTTTTTGTAGCGGCAGCGGGCCGAACTCACGCTGGTCCTTTTCAGGTTACTCGGTCCTCATCAAATTGCGACGGAAAACTTTCACTATATGCACTAGATAGCCACGACCGAGTAGGCCTAATAAAATTTGGCTTGGGCTTGTTGACTGGCATGCACACTTTTCTTGGCGAAGTTTGGTCGTGCGAAGCAGAGTCGGCAAAAATTTCGACCTCACCTGCCAAAAGAATCATCGTAGATGGCGAACGTTCAGAAACTACGCCATTGGCTCTATCAATCCGAGCGGCAGCTTTGCGGGTCTTGGTTCCGGGTACACAGGAATAGGCCGCTCGGTCTTTTGACAAGTGAGGTCGCGATAGTTTTATCGAAGGTTATTACGATAAGGTGCTATTGTAGGCCAACTCACCTTCTTCTACAGCTGGTGAATTGGCGGGCAGATACGACGCAACGTTGCCACAATACTTATCTAGAATTGAATTGATGGTTACTCCGTCAATATCTTCGTCGGTTGGCGACACTGTTATTAAGGCGCCTCCACCATTTAGAACTTTTTCATAAAGCTCACTTTGATCTAAAGGCACGCCCTGATCTTTCAGGAATCCTGTGACTCCACCAGCGACTGCGCCTGCGACAGTAGTTCCTGCCATCCCACCAAGGGCGATAGCAAGTGCTCCTCCGCCAAGTACAAGTCCAACGCCGGGTATGAAGACTGCTGCTAGTGCCGCAAGAGTCCCTGCTACGAGCCCGACTCCAGCACCCTTCGCTGCGCCTGCGTTTGCATCTCCCATTGTTGTTGTTGTGATGCCAGATAGTGCTGAGTGCTCAGTATCTTCGGCTGATGTCTCTTTATCGTCATGACTCGTCGTTCGGTACCCTTCGGGGAAGACGATGCTAATGTGTTCGGCGCGGACACCGTGATCAAGAAGTGCTCCTGCCGCTTTTTGGGCCATGTCAGGATCTGTAAATGTTGCGTATGTGTTTATCAAGATTGTTTTCCTTTTGTTTGTCATGAAGCTCGTGTGTTAGACGGATTGGATTCGACCGGTGAGCTTGCAGCTCGGTCGCGTCCATTGCATTCAATTCGAGCGCCAAGGCGTCACCCACCTGGCACTTAAAAATTCAACTCGAACTAGGTTGAAGAACCTACCATGTCAGCTAAAAGTGCTAGTGAATTCACCGTTTTTGTAGCAATTCGTGAGAGCACCTCATTTGCTTCAGATTCTTCTTGGCGCGTGAGTCCAAGAATATCCGCTTGATCTTGGAATCCAAGTGTTTCAGCAATTGCTCGTGTGGAACAGTAAGCAGCCATTTCATAATGCTCAACTCGTCTACAGGCGCCAATAATTGCTGCGTCTCTTACGGGACCCTTTTCAATATCTGCAATAGCCGAATCTCCTTCCTTAAGAAGTCCCTTCATGGCTTCACAAGTCTTTTGCTTAGCGGGTTCACCCAAAAGTTTGAATACCTCGTTTAGCCGATCAACGTGTACGTGGGTCTGTTCCAGGTGTGCTTCGATTGCCGCACCTAGCTCTTTCGTCATAACGGCCTCAATGATTTTGGGCAATGCTCGTACGAGTTGGTTCTCAGCGCTTAGCAAGTCTTCTAGTTCTTCGATGTAGAGTTCTTTCAGAGTTGTTTGTTTCATAGTTGATACCTGACCTTAAACCCATGCCGACGTTGTTTCCAAATTTACATTTAGACTCAAGTGTGGTTCTGAGCACTCGCAGTTTTCGATGGCACTTTAAGATGCATCGGATAATGGGACACGTGTTGTACCACAGCCAATTAGTGACCAATCAAGTCTTCATTTATGTGTCCATAAATTTGCGTACAAGGCTCGTCCTCGTACACGAAAAAAGACCCGGATTCACCAAAGAATCAAAAAACCGATTGGGTGGACATCTTAGGAATTGTTTGCTCTTGCATTGCCAACTCCAGGGACAGTTTGCGAAACGACGAGTAATAGAGGACACAAAATGTACAAGACTTTGTGTACAGAATTCGTGTGACAGGAAACAATCGGACTTGCATTGATTTGTTACTAAGAGAACAATTCGAGTAACCATAAATTGGGGATTTCCGCAAACTGACGCCATAAAGATGGTTTTCGGAAGGGCAATTGAATTATGCGAATTTACATGTTAGGTTTACTTTGGCTCGGCCTGATTTCAATAGGGATCGGTATTAGCGGCAATGCGAGCGTTGAAACAGCGCAGAGTCCCAACATGATTGGCGAGGGTCGAGATATCTTTCGTTACGACACCTTTGGAAGCCAAGCATTCTGGGGCGGCAAGGTCAAACTTCACCTAGCTATTGCTGGTGTTGCAAACGGCGGTGTGGGACCTGGGCTCAGTCCAAAAGCAGCGCTAAAAGCGGGCTTAAAGGTGGATATGAACTCTGTGCCGCGAGAAGTGGCGGCCGGAATAAAGTCTGGCAAAGTGAACCTCGACGATCCTAAAAATACGCTGGCATTGTTGAAAGCCAAGGCCGTCATTGGCGTGAAGGGATATTTCGAAGGCACTCGCCTGAAATCTGTAGGCATTACGTGTGCGCTATGCCACTCGAACGTTGACGACAAATTCGCGGCGGGTATCGGTAACCGTCTGGATGGCTGGCCGAACCAAGACCTAAACATTGGTGCAATTGTAGCTTCTGCACCCGACCTTAG
>JANNJE010000225.1:0-2998 GCA_031405735.1 Armatimonadota bacterium
GGTTCAGATGCATCTGAATCCCAGCATCCTGGAGGGATGCAAGAATTCCGAATACGTCTGCGACCCCTTCAGGGTCGGTTATGAGCACGATTCCGATTCCCCACGTCTGCGACATGGGGCTATTTTCTTTGACCCCGTTGGGGTCGGGGGCTAGGCAACTACAGTTTCACATTGAAGCCAGCACGCCGCCGAATGCTCGTCCCGCATGAGCATCAGATCGGGCTTGTTGTCGCATTTCTCAAATCTGAAAACGCATCTTGGTGCGAATGGGCAGCCCGGCGGCAGGTGCGAAAGATCTGGTGGCTGCCCGGAAATCGAGCGCAATTCCCCTTGTCCAACTCTCGGCAAAGCATCCAGAAGCGCTTGAGTGTATGGGTGCGCGGGCGAACGCAAAACCTGCTCTGCTGTTCCCAACTCTACCACTCCACCAGCGTAAAACACAGAAATTCGTTCAGCCATCGCTCCGATGACTCCGATGTCGTGAGAAATGAGCATGACCGCCGTTCCCTCATCTCGTTGCAAATCAACGAGAAGCCGCAGTATTTGAGCTTGTAGAGTGACGTCTAGGGCAGTCGTTGGTTCGTCGGCGATCAAGACCTTGGGGCGGCATGCAAAAGCGATTGCGATCACGATTCTTTGCCTTTGCCCGCCAGACATTTGATGAGGATATTTTCTGGCAGAAGTTTCTGGAGAAGGCACTCCGACTTTATCTATCAGTTCAATCACTTCCTTTTTCGCCTGAGATTTAGAGACCTTTCGATGGAGCCAAATGGCTTCGGCTATCTGGTCGCCGACACGCATCATGGGGTTCAAACTGGTAAATGGGTCTTGCATTACCAGCGCAATTTGGCTTCCTCGAATGCTTGGCCACTCCCTCCGGTGGAGCGTCGTCAGCTCTCTTCCATCAAGCTGAATGGAACCTGAAATAATTTTTCCGCCCGGCGGGAGCATGCCCATGATTGCGAAGCCGGTCATGGATTTGCCGCAGCCCGATTCGCCAACTACTCCGTGCGTTTTGCCTTCGTCAAGTGTCAAATCAATGCCATGCAAGATTCGGTTTCCCGAAATCTCGACGATCAGATCCTGGACTTCTAGAATGGGCACGAGAGATTATAACTTAGGGAAAGTTGTTGGTGGTTTGCAGTTAGCGGTTAGCAGTAGGCAAGTGGTCGGCATGTTGTTGGCCGGTTGTCGGCCGGATGTTGGTCGTCGGTGGTCAGCAGTTCGCACTCCGCTCTCCGCACTCTTCTCAGTCCCCATCTCCAGGCTCAAGAGGCGATTTTTGCCAGTCAAATTCGCACAACATGGCTTGGAAGTCGATGTCGAATTCAGCATGGTAATGGTGAGTGTGGGGAAAAGGAAGATCTGAATCTCCGCATTCAAATCCTAATTCAATTAGAGATTCTTGGACCAGATCTAATAAACCGAATACATAAATCAGATCGTGCTTTTCCCATCCAATTCGAACGCTTCCATCTTCAGAAACCAGCCACAAATCGGCCCGTGAATCGCGATCAAAAGCTGCTCTGTATTTATGAAGAAAAGTCTCGAGTTCTATAATACTTAGACCGGAATATTGGTACCTTGCTGCCTCGCTCTCAATTCTCGGCGAGTGGTAGACAACAAGTAACGAGGCAGGCTCGGCCACGCTCTTTATCAACAGCAAAAACAGCTCGAAAGGACGGCCAGAACCGATTTTTAAGGAGAGTTCGTCTTCGCTCGAGTCTTGAAAAAAGCGATTGGAGTGCCGGAACTCCTTCCATTCACCCTCAACAAGCTGACCGATTTTATAAGGTAGTGCGGCGACGTCCAAAAATTTGCTCCGGGCGAACTACTCGTCAACTCTGGAAAAATAGATGACTGTAATCGTGTGCTGGGGAGTCACAAAGTCCCCGTAAATTCTAGATAGCAGTTCGATCACATCATCGTGGCTTCTAAGTTCCGGCCCCTCTCTCTCTATGTCTCTAGGACTTAGCTCGGAAACGAGCTTTACTTCCACTCGATCAATGATTGCAGAGTAAAGTTTTTGCCTTCTTCCGAATCTTGGGCCGACGGTGACCCACACAATCATGCCTGTTTGGTACTTTTCGCCTTTGTTTCCCAAGCGAATCGTACAGGTTTTGCGATGATTCCTCAATACTTCGCCGTAGAGGTCCGAATAAAAGTTAAGGGCAAACATAAGCTTGATACAGATTGTAGCAAACCCTAGCCTAAATTAGAACGGCAAACGATAGCGAATTGATTGATTCTATGGCGAACCTTCATAAAGAAACGAGATTTGCCGATTAACATAAGGGCAAAGTAGCTCTGAAGCACATTGCTGTCTTAGGATTAGAAACTTGAAAGAAACAAAGAGTGCGAAGAATGAGGACATCGGGGGCAGCCAATGGACCAAGTATGAACCGTGGCAGCTCTCGCAGCTGCAGCGCTTGGCCCGATTTGACCCTGAAAGGCTTGAAACGGTTCTCAATACTGTTTGGGCGATGTATCCGGCGTTACGGGCGGAATTGGCAATATCGGCTGTTGAGCAAGCCGAACTCAGTGCAGTTGATGCCGCGACCTTTTTGGGTTTAACATTAGAAGAAATAGCTGAGAGAGTCGGACAATACCTCGAAGCTTCATGGGCAATCTCTCAAGCTCAGATCGTTGAATCCGACCGGGGAGCGATCGTCGAGGATACGCAGGTGCCAGTTTGGGAAGTCGTTCGGGAATACCGAAAGCTTGGCACGGTGGATAGGTTGACGGAGTCGTTTCCGGGCCTCACGACTGGTCAACTAGCTTCAGCTCTTACTTATGCAAGAGAGCACACGGAAGAAATCGAGGCTGCGATCATGGCTTATGAAGTTTTGCGAGCACAAAAACGTGCCGCGTATCCGTTTGCTTGATTTGAAAGTGCGCGGGCTTGACAGCGCAATAGTCACGTTATTCGCGATTCGCGATTCGCGATTCGCGAATAACGAGTAACGAATAGCGAGCTGAAGGGCTGTCAAGCCCGCGC
>JANNJE010000226.1:0-3980 GCA_031405735.1 Armatimonadota bacterium
GCACCGGAAAATCTTCGGCAAGAGAGTAATAGCCCGTATGATCGCCAAACGGCCCTTCGAGCCTCTTTTCGGCAGGATCAACGTAGCCTTCGATCACGATTTCAGCATCGGCGGGAACCAGGATGTCCACCGTTTTTGCCATAACTAAATCAACTCTCTCCTTGCGCAGGAATCCCGCAAAGAGCATTTCATCCATTCCAGGCGGCAGGGGAGCAATGGCAGAAAACGTGAGAGCGGGGTCGCCGCCAAGCGCGACGCAAACCTCAATCTTCTTGCCTTTTGCCTGGGCAGCTTCCATGTGCCGCGCGCCAGTTTTGTGCATTTGCCAGTGCATTCCGCATGTATTTTTGTCGTGAATCTGGATTCGGTACATGCCCACGTTTCGCTTTCCGGTGTCGGGGTCGTAGGTGAAAACAAGCGGCAAGGTGATGAACGGCCCGCCGTCTTCCGGCCAACAGGTCAGCACGGGCAGTTTGGTTAGGTCAATGTCATCGCCCTGCATGACGATCTTCTGGCAAGAGCCATTTGAAACCGTTTTTGGAGGGATGTTTTTCAGCTCGCCGAACAGTTTGGGAAGCTGCTTAAGGGCTTCAATCGGGCCCTTGGGAAGTTCAGGCTTCAAAAGAGCTGCGATGCGCTGAGCATGTTCTTCAAAATCGTCGCACGAAAGTGCCATAGACATTCGCTTTCGGCTGCCCATAGTGTTGATTGCGATGGGGAAATTGTATTTGGTTCGGGTTGGTTCGGGTTGGTTAGGGTTTGTTCGGTTTTGATCCCCAGGCAAATCCGAACCAGGATATATGCTCGGGTTTCCCATCACCGCGCTCTTCGGATTTGGCGTCCCCAACCGATGTGCCGGCCCAACAACATTTTCAAAAAGCAAAGCCGGCCCGCCAGATTTCATTACTCGATCGGCGACTTCGGTGACTTCAAGATACGGTGAAATCGCCTCTGAAATCCGTTTGAGCTCCCCTTTTGTTTCAAGGGTGTCCAAAAAGTGCCGGAAGTCGCGGTATGCCATTGAGGTGGAGTTTACTGTTTTGGGCGCGATGGAGATGGCTGGGGATAGATGGATATGGCTGGATGTGGCTGGGTGTGAAAAGATGTGGATGGAAGTGGCTGGTGGTGTTTGGAGGTGGAAGGCAGTGGGGGTGAAAGTGCCAAGCCAACGGGTCAGATGAGATTGCACGAAAGCAATCCCCATCTATCCCCAGCTATTTCCCGCAACGCCCCGCAACTTCAAGCGCGGTATGATTCCCAGCCATTTCCCGCAACATCCCGCAACCCCCAGCCATCTCCACCTATCCCCATCGCGTCCAAAAGGTACAATTGAACCTACATGCTGGACAAACTCGGCGAAATCGAGAAGCGGTTCGAACTCGTCGAACAGCAGCTTCAAGACCCCAATATCACCTCTCAAATCAGCGAATTGCAGCGTTTGGGAAAGCTTCGATCTGAGCTCGACCCCGTTGTCACAACGATTCGCAGCTACAAGAAAGCCCTGGTAGAGCAAGCCGAAGCCAAAACGATGCTCGACGATCCTGATATGCGGGAGATGGCTCAAGATGAACTGGCAACCTTAGAAACGACGATCACAAAGCTCGAAGCCGACATCAAGGTCCACCTAATTCCCAAAGACCCGAACGATGACAAGCCCGTCATCTTCGAAATCCGCCCTGCTGCCGGGGGCGATGAGGCTGCACTTTTCACTTTTGAGCTTTTCCGAATGTATTCGCGCTATGCCGAGCGAAAGAAGTGGAAGTACGAAGTCGTTGATCTGGAAGACACCGGAATCGGCGGCGCGAGCTACGTTTGCTTTACGGTGAACGCCCCAGGAGCTTATAGCCAGCTCAAATTTGAAAGCGGAGTGCATCGGGTTCAAAGGGTTCCGAAAACAGAATCCGGCGGCAGAATCCACACCTCTACGGTCACTGTTGCCGTGCTTCCTGAAGTGGAAGTCAACGATGTAAAGATTGACGAAAAGGACCTGGAGATCAGCACCTACCGCGCGAGTTCTGCTGGCGGCCAAAACGTGCAAAAGGTCGAAACCGCGATCCGAATTATCCACAAGCCGACAGGCACTATCGTCACCTGCCAAGACGAGCGCAGCCAAACCCAAAACAAGCTCCGCGCGCTGCAGGTGCTGGCTTCAAAGCTGGTTGAAGCGGAAAGATTGAGGGCCGAGCAGGCTCAAGCCGCCGACCGCCGCTCGCAGATCGGTTCGGGCGATAGAAGCGAAAAGATTCGAACCTACAACTTCCCCCAAAGCCGAATCACCGACCACCGAATCAAGGTGGACGTGCACAACACGGTGGCGTTTATGGACGGCGATATTCAAGAGATGATTGATGCGCTGATTCAAGAAGATCAGGCGAGGAAGATGGGGGAGGGGTTGGAGTGAATCATGGTGACTCGACCTAGTTTTGAAGTTTTGACTAGAGATTCCTTGGTACATCATGGCTAAGCACGCATCATCTGGCCCAGATCTTGTCGATCGAATCAAAAGGCTCGCGATCATGTCCGTCTTTGCCGAGGACGAGTTCATGGAAGTTCTCGTACTTAAGGGAGGTAATGCCCTTGATCTGGTGTGGGGTGTGACTACTCGGGCATCCATAGATATTGATCTTTCAATGGCTGGTGCATTCGACGACGATGAATTGGATCGCATTTGTGCAAAACTCGAATCGAGTCTAAAAAAGACCTTTCGAGGCGACGACTTGGTTGTGTTCGATGTGACATTCAAAGCTCAACCAGATCCTTTATCAGAGGAGCTTTCAAGTTTTTGGGGTGGATACAACATCACATTTAAAGTCATACATAAATCAGACCATGATCGAGTCAACGGGAACCTAGATTCTATTAGAAAGGAATCAATAAAAATCGGTGGGAAAGGAAGAATCAGAATTGACATCAGCAGATTCGAATTCACGGAACAAAAGACTTCCGTGGATTTCGATGGATATCAGGTCTTTGTTTATTCTCCAGCAATGATAGTTGCTGAGAAGCTAAGGGCCATCTGTCAACAGGACCTTACGTATACCAGTCAAGTTCACAAGCACCGAACTCCCCGTGCAAAAGACTTTGTGGACATTTGTGCAACGGTGGAGAAGTTCAGTATTGAAACGAGCAGCTCTGCATTTGCGGATCTAGTCAAGTACATATTTGATGCAAAGCGAGTTCCACTAGTTCTTTTGGCCAATATAGGCTCAATGAGCGACTATCATAAGCAAGACTTTGCTAGTGTGAAAGACACGGTTAGAACCAGGGAAACATTGAACGATTTCGATTTCTATTTTGCAAAAGTGGTCGATCTTGGCCTAAAGCTCCATTCCCTTTGGCACCCATAAGCGCCAATTCGGAATGTACACCTTGTCGCCCATCTGTTGAGTCAAATAAAAGTCAAAATCCCGCGGAATACGTTTCAAGAGCTCTATGGAGGAATTGGTATATCCACCAGCCTTTTCGATATAGTATCCAATTGCTTGATGATATGGATATGTGAAGTCAAGCTGCTTCAAAAATGCAACGAGCCTGTTGACCGACGCGACTTCTCTTGCATTCTCATAAGATTTGAGAACCTCGTTGACGCCTCCAGCGTATATTGGTCGAACTGCAATGTCAATGAGCGTACGTTCGATTCCCGTGACTCGCACTGTAGCTGTAGAAGGACTGAGCAAGTCGTGGACATTCAGGTCCCCGACCCCCAATTGATTTGAAAACTTGCCATTTATCTGACATATTCGGTAATCCTTTAAGACTGCAATGTTAGTTGAAATTCGCGGTTTACGTTGGAATGCAGTGTCGATGGAACGCTGAGTGAGAGAGCTGTTTATTCCGCGCTGCGGTTGCTCAACATTTAATAAGCCAAAGTCGTAGCACCCACCGCCGGGAGCAACATGGGAATGAGCCAAGGGGCGCTGAGCAGCGCGGCAATACCGAAAAGTGCGGCGAGAGCGCCGATGGCCCAGCCTGTACGGTTG
>JANNJE010000227.1:0-7177 GCA_031405735.1 Armatimonadota bacterium
GCTGATGGGCATCAACGATGTGGCGGTTTCGTCCGGTTCCGCATGCACGCTCAAATTCAGGAACAGAAGCGGTCGAAGCCGCTCTTAAATTCGCAAAAGCAGCGACCGGTAAAGCAAAGATTGTCAGCACACACGGCGGCTATCACGGCAAAACGATAGGCGCCTTGGCGACCACAGGAAAGACGAAATATCAAAAGAAATTTGAGCCGCTGATGCCAGGGGTTGAATTCATTGACTATGGCAATTTGGATCAAGCTAAAGCTGCGATTGACAGCCAAACCGCCGCAATGATAATCGAAACGATTCAAGGCGAAGGCGGAATCGTCGTTCCACCTGCCGGATACATCGCCGGACTTCGAGAGATTTGCACGAAGAATGCCGCTCTGTTGATCGCAGACGAAGTTCAAACGGGAATGGGGCGTGCTGGCACACTTTTTGGATGCGAAGCGGAAGGAATCACTCCGGACATCCTAACTCTTGCAAAGGCGCTTGGAGGCGGCGTTATGCCGATAGGTGCAACCATGGGCACTCCGGAAGTTTGGGACAAGGTTTTTGGCGAGAATCCACTCCTTCATACGAGCACATTTGGCGGAAATGAGCTGGCTTGTGCCGCAGGCATCGCAACCATTCAAACCATTGAAGAAGAAGGACTTCTGGAGCGATGCCGAAAGATGGGCGAACGACTGATCTCTGGCCTCATGCAGGTTCAATCAGACCATTCGGACTTGGTAAAAGAGGTTCGCGGACGCGGTCTGATGATTGGCGTTGAACTCACCATGGACGAAGTTGGCGAGTTAAGCGTTGCACAGATGCTGAAGCGGGGGATGTGCGTGGCCTACACGCTCAACAATCCTCGGGTTATTCGCTTTGAGCCTCCGTTCATTATTTCGGAATCTGAAGTTGATTTTGCCGTTGAGACATTTAGGAGTGCGATTGCTGAGACGTCTGAATTGCTTGCTTCTCTAGTCTGAAATTCTTGAGCAACCTGAACATTGAATACAAATTTCTGTAATGTTGCACATGCAAAATTGGGCAATGACAATTGGATACACTGATGTATGCCCCAATTCGATCTGAACTTCGAAGCTGACGACGGTACTGTTCTTTGCTTCGACTTGTTTCCGTTGTCTGGCATTACAGATGCTCCAGTAGTAGTTTGCATACATGGAGGCGGATGGATTTCGGGGGAACCTTCAATGATGCATGAAGTTGCTGAATCCCTAAATCGCATGGGATTTTCGGCAGTTTGCCCGCAATACCGACTTGCCCCGCTTCACCCTTACCCGACGCCAATAGAAGATCTTCAAGCCTTTATAAGGCACCTTAGAAGAAACTCGAGGGATTTGCAAATTGATCCTCACGCTATAGGAATCCTTGGAAATAGCGCGGGCGGATATTTGGCAGCCATGTGCGGGCTCCAAGATTCGCAAACGAATGGTGTTTCTAGCCGAGCAAATTGTGTTGTTGATATCTGTGGCATTGCCGATCTTTCAGAACCTGATGACAGCCACTACCCGATCAGCATGAGCTTTTTGGAGCAGTTCATGGGCTGTTCGCATGTAGGGAACGAAGAAATATGGATTGAGGCAAGCCCTGTTTCTTATGCCGAATCCGCGAAAGTTCCGTTTTTGATCATCCATGGCGAAGAAGATGAGATTGTTCCAATCACTCAGTCCCAGGCTCTGGCTGGCAAATTATTTGCGGCGGGTGCGGACGTCGAATTCCATTCGCTGCCCGGAGAAGGACACAGTTTTACCTACCCAGGCTGGTTGAAAGTAGAAAGCCTTTTTGAAGAGTTTTTGAGAAAGTCGTTACGTCATGAACACGTCGCATAACATTCCTGACAGTCAAAGTGGCATCGTAGACCTTCGTAGCGATACGGTGACTCGCCCGACGCCAGAAATGTATGAGGCGATGATGTCTGCACGTCTTGGCGATGATGTGCTTGGCGATGATCCAACGGTTTTGGAGCTAGAAGCAGTTTCGGCTCAAATGACAGGCAAAGAAGCGGCACTATTCGTCCCCAGCGGAACAATGGGAAACCAGATTGCACTAGCTTGTCACATCAATCGCGGCGATGCAATTCTGGTTGAAGAAGAAGCCCACATTCTCTACTACGAAGTTGGCGGTCCAGCGATTTTGGCTGGAGCACTGACCATAACACTTCCTTCAACCCTTGGAACGATGGATCCGAATCTCATAGAGTCTAGGATCATGAAGCAGAATCTTCATACTCCAGGCACCACATTGCTTTGCGTCGAAAACTCTCACAACCGGGCCGGCGGAACGATAGTTGCTCCTTCGGTAATGGCTGAATACAGGCAAATCGCAGATCGCTATGGCATGAAGATGCACCTTGATGGAGCCAGAATGTTCAATGCATCAGTAGCTTTAGGTATTGGCGCAAACGAACTTGTTCAAGACTTTGATTCGGTCAGTTTTTGCCTTTCAAAGGGCCTAGGCGCGCCCGTTGGTTCCGTATTGTGCGGCTCCCGCGACTTTATCCAGAGAGCATTGATTTGGAGAAAGCGTTTGGGCGGCGGAATGAGACAATCAGGAATTCTTGCGGCATGCGGGCTCGTGAGCTTGAGAACTATGATTGATCGCCTCGCGGACGACCATAGACGAGCTCAGAGCATCGCGAAAGGAATTGATGGAGTTCCTGGCCTCAAGATTGATTGGGAGCGAATTCAGACGAATATGGTCTTGATTCAAACGAAAGGCTTGTCGAAGCCATGGCTTGAAGCATTAAAGGAAAAGGAAATTTGGGCACTGCCGCCCGCCTCGGACAAGATTCGCCTCGTACTGCATAAAGACATTGACGACTTAGGCGTCAGTCTTGCTATCTCAGCGTTTCAAGAGATAGCTTCCGACCTTAGCTGTGCTATTTAAGAAGCAAGATCCTCACTAGTTTCTAACCGGCCCTCTAATTCTTCGAGCCGCTTGTCCATTTTATTCGTGAGCTTTTTGGGTGTTTCGCAGTCATATTCATCAAGGAATTTTTTCGCGGTCAAAATAGCAAATGCCCCAGCCAGGGCACCAAATAGAAAGGCGGTTGAAGATCGCATATAGGGAAAGTTGTACCCAATTTGTTGTTCTATCGGCTCTTTCTCATAAAAAAAGCTCCCCTCGCAATCGAGGGGAGCAATTTTAGTTTTGATTATCGAGTAACGGTTAGAGTGGTGGTTACCACTTGAGCGTTATAAGCGGCTGTCACGTTAGTAGACAGCGTCCTCGATACGCGGCGTGTTGTAACGATAATCGTTCGCTGAGTTTGACCAGCCGTGATCGTAACTGGCGAAGGAATAGTTGCAATGGACGGATTCGAACTAGTTATCACGACTGATACTCCTGGAGGAGCCGCAGCGTCTAGCGTGATCGTCATTGCCGTTGTTTGACCGCCTCGAACCCTTGGTGGATTGAAGGAGATGCTAATCAAGTTGGCGGCAATGATCTGCAGGTCAGCCGTGTCTGAAAGACTGTTGGCTGTTGCTGTGATTGTTGCTGTTGTCGTAACCGGAACCGCGAGTGTAGTAATCGGGAATGTCGCTGAAGAATTACCTTGCAGCACCGTAACACTAGCGCTCACCACAGCGGCTACGTTGTTGCTTGAAAGAGCAACCGTTACGCCTCCCGCTGGTGCCGTGCCAGACAGCGAGACGAAGCCCGTACTTGAGACTCCGCCTGGAACCGTACTCGGATTGATTGTCAGGTTTACTACGCCAGCAGCCAATACGTCATGGTTTGCTGAAGCATTTGATGTCAGATACGATGCCGTAATAAGCACCGATATATTTGCAGTAACCGGAACCGTTGTTATACTGAACGTTGCCGTATTGCCAAGTGCAGGAATGATAACGGATGATGGAACTGTGACATTAGCGTTATTGCTTGCCAAGTTGATTGTCGCACCGCCAATGGGTGCGATTTCTGTTAGCGTGACCGTCCCTACCGATCCCTGTCCGCCCGTTACTGAATTCGGGTTGACCGTGACCGTGAATGTAATCGGATTTACCGTAAGGTTCGAATTAAGCGTCGCAGGTCCACGAGTTGCCGTGATCGTTACAATGGTTTGCACGACAACAATTGTCGTATTAACCTGGAATGAAGCGTTTGTCGAACCCGATGGAATTTGCACACTAGCTGGCACGGTTGCCACGCCAGGATTGCTCGAGGAGATCGGAATGTTGACGCCACCAGTTGCAGCCGGTGCATCAAGACCAACTGTACCCGTAGTGGAATTGCCGCCTTGAATCACATCGGGGGAGAGTGTAAGCGATATCAGATTCGCACGAAGCACATCAACGACCGCCGTTCGAATATCGCCAGCGTACTGAGCCGTAATGTTAACCGACGTATTTGCGGCAACAAAGAGCGTAGCTGCTGGGAACTGGATCGAATTTGTTTGTGGAAGGATGACCACGGTCGCTGGAACAATAACAGCAGGATTATCTGCCGCAAGAGCTATTGTTACACCGATGCCGTTTGGAGCACCGCCATCGAGCTGGACAATTCCGCTGATACTTGTTCCACCTGAAACTACAGTAGGAATAAAGGAAAGGGAATAGAGTCGAGCAGGAACAACGGTCAATGTAACTGTCCGTGTCAATCCAAGATACGTTGCGCTGATGTCAACGGTTTGTGGATTGGCAACGCCAGTCGTGGTTACGTCGAAAGTTGCAGTGTTCAAACCAGCGGGAACCGTAACGATTGCAGGCACGGAAGCAACTGCTGGAACAGTAGAAGCCATATTCACGTTCACACCACCATTTGGTGCATTTCGATAAATGGTGATTCGGCCCCCGACTGGGTTGCCCCCCGTAACCGTATCGTTTGAGAGTGTGAGTGCCGTGAGCCACGGAGAAACCGTAATGTTCGCGCTCTTAGAATCGCCTTCAACTGTTGCAGTAATCGCAACTACTGCAGTTGTCGTGAGGCTAAGAACCGTTGCAATATTGAACGTTCCGCTTGTTGCTCCAGCTGGAATTAAAAACGAAGCGTTTGTTGTGACAACTGAGTTGTTGTTATTCGTTAATGTAACAGTTGCTCCACCAGTACTTGCTGGTGCCGATAAGTTCACAGTACCAACTGAAGGATCGCCGCCTGCGACTGCATTCGGATTGATGACCAGCGAAGTGATCGTCAATGGAATTCGTGTCTTTACTTTGACCAAATAGCCTTCATGCAATGAAGGCGGAGCTAAGGTGTCTGGCGGGAACGCTACTTTGAACGCGCCCGGAGTGGTTGGCCAAGGAATTGTTTGTTCAGCAGAAGAACGCGTAAAGCCAACGATGTAAGCATTTCGCGCTCCATCTAGACCAATGCCAATGCCTTGATCAAACATGGAACCGCCGAAATAGCTACAGTATTGCTGTTCTGTAGCGCTTGGACTCAGTACCTGCAAGAATGCGTCGCTGCCTGGCGGAAGCGCAGAAGCAGGGCCGTTAAAGGTTAGATCATCCGCATTTGGAGTAACTGGAAGTAGTTGCGGAGTTAGAGTTGTCTGGAAGATTGTGCCTGTAATGTGGGCAAAACCAAGGTCGTCAACGGCAATTGCTGTAGGCGAAGCACCACCCAAGAATCCGCAGAACGTCGAGTAGATAAGGCCAGTGCCTAATCGGTTCATTTTGGTGCAATAGCTGTCTTGCCCCAAATTGTAAGTTGTATCAAATACGCCAAATGTCTTTGGGTGGTTGAACGAGAATGTAACGCCAGTTATGTAAACGTTGTTTGTTGTGTCTAATGCAATGCCTCGAGGTGTGTCGAAGTCATTGCCGCCAAGAAACGTACCAAATGACAAGCTTTGTCCATCTGGTGCGAATTTCAAGATCAATGCATCCTGACCGTTACAGGTTGTATCGTACGAACCTGCTAGTTTTGGAGCGTCATTCCACGCGGTGGAAATCAATACGTATGGGCTAGCTTCATCATCAACTGCAAGGTCAATTCCTGCGTCTTCATCGCCTGGGAACCCAGAGTCCGTTCCACCAAGGTAAGTCGAATAGACAATCGGCCCGCCATCAACCCCACCTGTAAACTTCGTCAAAAATGCGTCGCCGTCGCCTTTAAGCGCAGCTTGATATGGGGACACTGTTGGAAAGTCTGTTGCAAAGGTATCGCCAACTACATAGATATCAGTGAATTGGTCAATTGCTACAGCAGTCGCTTGATCGTCAAACGTGCCACCAAATCGTTGAGTAAGAACGGTGCCTGTTCCAGTATCGTTGAGCACGATCAGCCAAGCGTCGAACCCGCCTCCAGGTCCAATCGGTGCTGATGGCCAATTTGCGCTGTCGGAAAGTCCTACAACGTATGCTTTGCCTGCCGCGTCAAGAGCTATGCTCGTCGCAGCCTCATCGCCACTTCCACCGAGGATCGTGCTGTAAACGACGTCGCTTCCATCGTTTGCAAACTTTGAACAATAGCCATCTATACCAACAACAAATTCGTTGTATGCGCCGATCGAAGTGGGGTAGCTTGCTGAGTCTGTTTGACCGACAACGTAGGCATGAATTCCGGCATCAACCTTTACATCGTTTCCGATATCAACGCCACCGACTCCACCGTACAAAGTACTGTATACGATAGGATCAATAATAAGCTGTTTCGAACGATCGTATGAACCGATTTCGAATCGAACAGTTCCATCGCTTCCTACATTGAAGCTGGCTGGTACGGAAATTCTGCCATTTGCGCCCTGCTGATAGGCATAGAGTCCGCCCATGTTGACAGGACCGATAGAGGTCTCCAATTGAAGGTCTGTACCGGTCGTTGAAGTAACGCTATCGGCACCATTGAATTTGACTTGGATTTGTTGTGGATCTGAACCTGGGTTTACGATGAGGTCATATCGTGGCCGATTGCCATCTACATAAGCCTTGACGTCTACGCCAGGATAGATTCCAACGATTTTTGATTGATCGTAAACGGATGCTGAAATCGCTTGCGTTCCGCTTCGAAGGTAATTCTGCTTGGTGTCTAGAAGATCGGTGCCGATTGCCTTGGATTTTGAACTTGCTCCAAGGAAGTCCATTGCAATTACATGCCCACGCTGTGCTGAGCGCTTCATCTTTTTGAACTTAACTAGATCGTTCTCGGCAGGAATGTCTCTTCGAACGTAGGCGTCAAAAAGTATGCCTGTGTCTGTGACCCATGTATCCATTCCAGGGGAGCGGAC
>JANNJE010000228.1:0-5347 GCA_031405735.1 Armatimonadota bacterium
TGCTGATGTTCCTGATTTCGATCATGAGCGTTCCTTATCGGCCGACGTGATAGTGCAACTGCAGCCGCTTGACGACGTGTGAAGCCCTTCCGTCATTCCCGCAATTTTGGTCGCCTTTAGAGTGAGGTTCTTTCCATTTCGCTCGACAGAGCCTTCCATCGGAATAGACATCAGAGTCAGCTTGAAGTGCGAATCGTCAGGAAACTCCAGCGTCAATCCTTCTGTGAACATCTCTAGAAGGGCCCCGCCCACCTTTGCGCCTGGGTCTGCCTTGTCCACTGGCTTGGCATTCACTTTTCCATTCCACTTTCCGAGCAGTTCTGAAGGCAGACCTTTCGAAGCGACCGGCTTGCTCTCTATGGAAACGGATGTCGTCGTGGATGTGCCAACACATCCTGCCAGGGTTAACGCCGATAGTAGAACGAAATAGAGTTTCATGTGTACATCAAGGACGCCTGAGAGTTAAAAACGCTTGTTCTATTTCACTCGTTGTTTGAGCAATTACCTTCCTTGATTAAGGCGTTCTATACGGTGTTTTGCCAATTTTGCCGGTCGATTCCGCGGCCGCTAACTAAAGCTGAATAATATGTTGAGAATCGTCAAAATTTCTAAAAGAAATTCAATTTTTTCTGCTTGCACTCATAAATGTGATGTATTATTCTCGTTGGTGACAGAAAATGAAGATTTGGATGCAACTACTTATTCTGCTTGTTTGTGCTTTCGGTGTTTCTGCAACTAGATACCAACCCTTGTTAGGTCCGCAAGCTAAGCAGTCAACTTCCAATAGCGAATCCTGTGGTGGATGCTCAATAATTGCCAGTAAGGTTGGAGCTGCAAATACTGGTGCTGATATGAGGGCCGCTGGATCGTGGATGGATCAGGATCCGACATGCTGTGAAGGTGCCGAAACCGTCCCAATGCCGTTCCAGGCACGTTGTAGAGAAAAGGGATCATTCGAGCTTCCATGCTATGTTTTTAGAATTCCTCCGACTTCGACTGACGACCATTACGTCGAGTTCCGGGAGCGAAAGAAACATAAGTGCCCAAATGGCATCAACTACATTTCATGTGGACCTTGGGTACACATTGATAATGATTGTTGCTCGACTCCCTCGGAAACACCATCCTGCACAGGCAACTCCGGGCTTCCGGTTTGTATTGAAGAAACAGAAAATTAATGGAAAGAGAGAAGCATGCGACACCGTGGATCGCAATTCTTGGTTGCAACATCTTATTCATAGGAATTCTGTATCCATTGATAACGGCAACATTGGCGGTCATAGGAAGCCGCATTGAACTCTGGATCAAACCTGAAGCGCCTGGCAACTATCAGTTGCCAGGATTCTTTTTTCAATGGCTTCAACTTAGTTACTCGATGCCTGAGAATTGGGTCGTGATCGTGTTAATGGGGCTGGGTGGGCTCGCATTTGTATGGAAACGGCCAGTTCTCGGCTTGATACTCTGTATATTGCCGCACACTGGATTTCAACTAATGCAATCCATATTTGGTGGATTTTTGAGCGGGTTGCCACTCGTTGCGGTTCGATTGTTTGCGACTGTGACGATTGCACTCTGCATGTTAGGAATTGGAAAGACGTTGAGGAACCAATATGAAGCGAGGATTTAGCTTTGTTGAGGTTATGGTCGTCATTGCAATTGTCCTTGTTCTTGCGGCGATCATTTCGAGCGTGATTGTTTCGTCGAAGAGCAAAGCTCGGGAATCTGTTTGCATCTCTCAGCTGCACCAAGTTGGAATTGCAATGACGGCATACTCAGAACAACACGACGGCCATTTACCGCAAAGCAACAAGCTCGTAGGATTGTTGCCTACACTTTCAACATGGGAGCTGTTAATGTGCCCGCAGGACGCATATCGCAAAGGTGCAAACCCAGCCGCAACATACTACGCAAAGAGAACAATCTCATATGTTATCGTGTCTATCGTTGGACCTGAAGCATTGCAAGAAATGAACGCGATTGACCCTATGCACGGTCTGGCAATCTGCTATGTGCATGGCAAGCAGACTGCCCATTTTGCGAGTGGCGGTGCAAATCCACTTTCTGATTTTGAGGGACCAATTCTTCGGGTGAGAACCGACACAAGCGTGAGCAAGTTTCTGCCAAGAACAAACTGTTTTGACCAAGGAACAACCCGGCTGGCTCGTGGAATGACCGTCTGGGACCTGTTTACCGATCAAGCGCTTCCGAAGAAATTTGAAACGGACCTTACCGGCGGAATGAACATCGTTCCTTGCACAGACTAGCTCAAAGAATGCTTATAGAAATCGTACGCAGAATAGATATTAGAAAGTACCAATGACCGCGTTTTCGTTGGACAGAGCTAATCTCTGTCGCATATTGACTCACAGAGTCGTGTCAGTCTTACCTACCGACTACAAAAGCATATCAATGTAACCTCTCAATCGAATACCGAGCAAGCGACGGCAACGCATTTGCATCTGCAAACTCAGAAATCAATTCGATTTCTGCCAACACGGTCATCCGAATCGCAGCCTTCTTGGACTCCTCAAGCCCAAAAAGACGAGGATAGGTAGCCTTTTCGCGCATTTGGTCGCTGCCAACTGATTTCCCTAACGCAGCAGCATCGCCAGTCTCATTCAGCACATCGTCTGTTATCTGAAAAGCGGTTCCAATCAGTTTTCCAAAGGAATCTAGGCAGAAGAGTTGTTTATCAGAAGCTCCGCCAGCAATACCACCCACTACACAGCTAGCCGCGATAAGCGCGCCAGTTTTCCGCGAATGAATCCACTCCATTGTCTCGGCGTCAATCGGCTGCTTTTCCGATTCGACGTCCACCACTTCTCCACCGACTAAACCGTTAGACCCAGATGCCTGGGCTACAATTTGCATGCAAAGACTCTTCTCAGAAGCACTCAATTGTGATTTGGCGATCGTTTCAAACCCCAATGCAAATAAAGCATCGCCCGCCAAAATTGCAATGGCCTCGCCAAATTTCTTGTGGCAAGTAGGAAGTCCCCTTCTCAGATCGTCATCGTCAATAGCAGGCAAATCGTCGTGAATCAGCGAAAAAACGTGGATCATTTCAAGCGCGGCAGCTAAATCCAATGCGAGTTCTGGTGTTCCGCCCGATGCTTCGCAAGATGCTAGGCAGAGTGCAGGACGAATCCTCTTCCCAGGTGCCAAACAGCTATACCGCATGGCTTCGTGAAGCCTCGCTGGACGAACCGAAACAGGGGGTAGCAGCTCGTCTAATCGCCGATCAACCAACTTTTGATAGGTCTTTAGTAGGGTTTCGGCGTTCATATTGGCGAGTTTACCGACCCGCTTACTCGTTGGATTGGTAGACTATGCGCTCATATGGCGACCATTCGCGCGTTTCGCGGCCTGCGTTTTTCACCTGAGGCAGGAGAACTGTCCCAATTGGTGGCCCAGCCGTACGACGTGATCTCTCCTGAAGGTCGAGAAGTGTTGGCAAACCAGAGTTCAAACAACATCGTCCACGTCACATTGCCAGAAGGAAATGCGGACGACCGATCAAAGTACGTAAAGTACGCAAAAAGTTCTGCGCAATTGGCCGAATGGCGAAGAAATGGAATTCTCAGATTAGAAGAGAAACCATCCCTTTACCGATACACGCAGTCGTTTCGATTGCCCGGATCGCCAGCAGCAATCACTCGAACCCAGTTGATGGTTCTGCTAAAGGTCGAGCCGTACGAAAATGGCATCGTGCTCCCCCACGAACAGACATTTCCTAAACACAAAGAAGACCGCTTGAGGATTTTAGAAGCCACTCGATCTCACCTCGAATGCATTTATGGCCTTTTTGAAGACCCGTCTCGCTCAATTCACGACTTGATAGCCAATGCACCGATCTCCCATAGCGACGAGTTTGCAGCCGAAGAAGGGGTAATCAACCGCCTCGAAGTGATTGACGATCCAGCCGTATTGGAAGACATCGTGGAAGCGCTTGCGGATCGAAAAGTTTGGATTGCCGACGGTCACCACCGCTATGAAACTGCCGTCACGTTTAGAGAACATCAAGGACAACGGGACGGCATCATTCCTGAAGACTTCATGATGATGGCGCTGAGCAGTATGTCCGATCCTGGCTTGGTCATCCTGCCAACCCACCGAATTGTTGACAAAATGCCAGTTTCTGAAGGCGAACTCGACAACGTGATGCAACGAATGTTCAATGTGCGAAAAGTTCCCAACGGCACTCTTTGCCAAAAGTTAGAAGATGCTAACCGTCCCGATACGCGGTCTTTTGGAATTGCTCTTCCTAGCGGGATTGGACTCTTTTGCACGCTAGACCGGCCTCAGGAAGTATTGAAATGGATGGATGGCCCAGAGAGCGAACGATGGAAACTGCTTGACGTGGCTATTCTTCACAAAGTTATTTTTGAGCGACTCCTGGGGCTCTCAGGACTAGAATTCTTCCGTTACACTCGTGATGCAGACGAAGCAGTAGAATCTGTTCGTTCAGGCAGCGATGCCGCATTCTTGATGAATGCGCCCTCACTGGAAGACATGCGCGTCATTGCCCTTGGAAAGGAAAAGATGCCCCAAAAGAGCACCTATTACTATCCCAAACTTCTCAGCGGACTCGTTGTTTGGTCCCTAAGTGATTTTGAATAGCTCATGGAAATTCAAATCTTAGGAACTGGTGCATCAGATGGAATCCCCGCGTTTTTCGCGGAGAGCAGGGTGACAGACTATGCTCGGCAGCATCGCGGGAAGGATGTTCGCATGAGAAGCGCGGCACTGATTGATGGGCATCTCAAAATTGATTTTGGACCAGATACATACAATCAAATCGAGGCATTCGATCTTCATGCAAACGAATGGTCAGCAATACTCTTTACTCATGCAGATGCCGATCATTTCAGCGTAAAGGAACTTCAATACTCGCTGTTTCCATTTTCAGATGCGTTGTACTCTACATACACGGTTTTTGCAAACGGAACTATCTGCGACCTTTTAAGAACACACTATCCTGAATGGCCGATTGAGTTCCATCAAACGGTCAGCTTTGAACCTTACCAACATGCCGGATACCAGATAACTCCGATCAAAGCGAATCACTCTACTGGCGAAGATTGCCATAACTTGCTGATTGACGATGGAAAGGCTAAAGTTCTGTATGCGACCGACACGGGAATTTGGTCTGATATGACCTGGGATTTTCTTTCTGGAGTTAGTGGGATAGAGTGCCTCGTGATCGAGTGCACAAACGGTCGAAATCGTTCGAATTATCACGGACATCTGAATCTAGAAGAGTGCCTTTGTGTCATGGATCGCCTTAGGGGAATGGGCACACTTTCTGAGGATTGTAGAATTGTCACGATACAGAAGGTTGGAATTT
>JANNJE010000229.1:0-3297 GCA_031405735.1 Armatimonadota bacterium
CTTATGAAAAACTTGGAGCTAGAAATCGTGTGCAGGCCATTCTTGCGGCGGGCAGCCTTGGACTGATTCCAGACATTCCCGCACTGCATAACGCTTACCGAATGCGAGACGAACTTGAATCTGAGTTGATCGCAATTCGTCCTGAGGCCGATTCAGCCTCCTTCTAGATAGCAAGCGTTTGAATTGACAAATGCCTGGGCGATTTAGCCTGGGTGAATCATCCTGCATACATCATTGCCTCATTTTTCATCTAAAATAGGTTGATGCCAACAACCACATTTCGAATCTGGCGAGGAAAAGACGGCGCGGGCAATTTTGAGAACTACGATACCGAGGTTGGAGAGGGCATGGTCGTCCTGGATGCAGTTCATCAAATCCAGTCGGAATCGGCCCCGGATCTAGCTTGCCGTTGGAACTGCAAAGCTGGAAAGTGCGGCTCGTGCTCAGCGGAAGTCAACGGAATGCCAAAGCTCATGTGCATGACCCGGCTCAGCGATTTGAACCTAGATGAGCCGGTCACGATCGAGCCCATGAAGACTTTTCCTCACAAGAAAGACCTTGTGACCGATGTTTCGTGGAATTTCGAAATGAAGAAGCGGATCAAACCGTTCAAGCCTCGAAAACCAGATAATGCCGATGGAACTTGGACGATGATGCAAGAGGACATTGAGCGGGCGCAGGAATTTCGAAAATGTATCGAATGTTTCTTATGCCAAAACGTTTGCCACGTGTTGAGAGAGCACGACAAGTTCGACGGCTTTATCGGGCCGAGGCTGTTGATCCATTCGGCGCAGCTTGAAATGAACCCGCTGGATACTGATGATCGTAGAACGGAGCTCAAAGAGGAATTCGGGATTGGTTATTGCAATATTACAAAGTGCTGCACAGTAGTTTGCCCTGAGCACATCAAGATTACCGATAACGCGATAATTCCTCTAAAAGAACGTGTTGCAGACCTGTTTTATGATCCTGTGGCCAAGCTCTTTCGAGTTTTTGCAGGGAGTCGAGGAAAGTGATTCTTTCCGAGGTTTAAGGGAATTCGATGTTGAATCCACAAGAATGAATCTGCGACCCTTCCAGGGTCGGTTTCTGGTGTGAATCCAAATCCCCACGTCTGTGACATGGGGCTAAATTCTTTAACTCCTTCGGAGTTGAGACTGATAGGGCGATGCCAAAATGATCCTGGAAGGATCAAAGATTGTAGCCCGGAGTCGAACTTGAGAGACTCCTGGTTGGATCGGTCACAAAATATTGCACCCTGGAAGGGTGCCAGAATCTAAAGGCGAATCGGTAAACAAACCCGGAAATGCAAACAACGACTTGAGGGGAAATACGAACAACGAATCAACGGATAACGAATGGAACTCAAACACATTTCTCACGAATCTGTTCCAAGAGCACTTGCCTTGGCAGAACGGTACCGCCTGCTAAATGAACCTGAACAGGCGGCAAGTATTTGTGAAGACGTGCTGAGCGTTGAACCTGATAACCAAGATGCGCTTTTTCATTTGCTCCTTGCATTAACCGAACAATTTGGAAGGAAGCGTGGCACTACATGCCAAAAAGCAGAGCAAGTGGCGAACCGCATGACAGACGAGTACAAGCGAACCTACTATCGAGGCGTTGTTTATGAGAGATGGGGCCGTTCGAAATTGGAAGATGGATCGCCTGCCCGATTCGCCGCCGACTGGTTACACAAAGCAATGGAGCATTACGAAGAGGCTGAGAAAATCCGGCCAGAAGGAGACGATGCGGCACTGCTTCGATGGAATACCTGCGCCCGGCTCATGCACGAAACGCCCGAACTGATGAACGATCCCGCTATCCAAGATATTCAGTTCGGTGATTGAGGGGAAGGGGATTGGGGTTTGGCGTTTGCAAGTGGTCGGCAAGTGGTTGGCAGATTGTGAGAAATAGCACAAAAACGTGACCCTGAACCCTAGCTTCGCGGTGAGGGCCGAGGGTTCAAAAGTGGAATTTGTGATGAGGATTTGCTGAATAGCCAGAACAGGTCGCAGCATTCTCTTCGGCGTCCCTCATTCAACGGACGTGATTGAGCCGACTTGAATTCTTGTGTAGGAACCGCCTACCCTTAGGTGTACATTGCAATCGCGCGCCTCGACTCAGTTCTCTGACGTTTTTGTAGGTTCGCCTTGATGTGCCGGGAATCGTTCCTGGACCCGGTCGCGGTCTGGACAGTAACGAGATTCCTCGATTTTCCACACGACACCGCGACGCTTCCAAGCGAACAACAAAAGGAAATTCAAAATGAAAACACTCTCAATAGTCGCCTTCGCCACCGTATTTGTCGCCAGCAGCCTCGTCGCTATCGGACAACAAACGAATCACGAGAAGCATCAAGCTACGACCAAGTCCCAATCAGCAACATCGATGTCACACTGCAAACAAATGATGGCCGACAAAGAGAAGATGCGTACTCACGTGATCGCAATGGACAATAAGCTAGATGACCTTGTAATCGTCATGGAACGGAAAAGCGGGAACGATAAGGCCGACGCAGTCGCAGACGTGGTTCGAGAAATGGTTACGCAGCGGCGAATGATGAACGTCGAAATGGCGAAAATGGATGCCAAGATGATGGATCACATGATGCAGCACATGTCTTCAGGAACAAAGATGGCGAATTGCCCGATGATGAAAGGCATGAAGATGGGCAAGTAGCTCGTTCTATCAAAATCCTCCACCCCAGTTCTACTTAGCAATACTCAAGTGAGCTGGGATTAACATACAAGGGATCAAATCAAACTTTAAACTCGACTATTGCCAATTGTTTGAGGGAAAAAGCGGTCCGGACGAGTGGAATAGCTTCTCTCGCCGGACCAAATGAACTCTCCCGTTCTTTGAAAATTACAGCTGCAAAGTTTCTAATGCAGAACTGTAAGGTCAATTACCTATTTTAGGTTGATGTCATTGTCCCTCAATATCGAGTCGTAAGGAAAGTCCGCATTTTGTTGTCGCAAAGTTGATGTCCTTGATAATATGGACATTTGGGAACGGGTGTCCGTTTGATACATCAGAAGCGCCAGCCAACAAGAACGCGTCGCAGACGTCGTCGATGTAGGTTAGGTCTCGCAATTGGGATCCGTCGCCGAAAATCTGAATCTCCTCGTTGTCGATCACTTGCTTGATGAACCAACCGATGAATGTTTGACGATTGTTCTTCACGAGCATTCGCGGACCGTACGTATTTGTGAGCCGGAGCGAGCATGCCCGCACGCCGTACACATTGTTGTAGAGCACGTGGTACCACTCGCCGGCCATCTTGTTGATGCCATT
>JANNJE010000230.1:0-19820 GCA_031405735.1 Armatimonadota bacterium
ACAATCAGCAACGTCAAAACTGCTGTGCAGACAATCGTAGTTCTAGTCATCACTTCGGCGTCTCGAACTTAATGAGTTTGACCCTTCTGGATGATTTTGTGCGATTATAGGATGTGTTTTCGCTCATTTCGACCATTCCGAGGCCCTTCGCATAAGTCGAAATCTGATGCACGTTTGTCGTGACAGTACCTCCAGCTTCCTTAATAACTGCTGTCATTTCAACTTCAATACATTCCCTGTCCTCGCCAAAAAAATTCATCTTTGGCTTCCATTTCGAGGTTGCCTTGAATTCCATAGGAAGCAGAACGTTGCTTAGCGGTGTGACGCCTTTGTATTCCCACGTCATAGGTCCAACTCCAATTTTCAGGATCGGATGAGGGTCGGCGAGAACCAACTTGGATTCAAAAGCAATTGCAAAAACAGTATCTCCAACGATGCGATAATGAGTTGTTCCGACAATTTGTTCGACAACTTTCGAAGGCGGAGGGCGGGGAGGGAGCGAAGTCACGATGGTAATCGTTGGAGCACCTCCGACCATGACAGGTTCCGCAACCCTGTCCTGATAAGTTGACTTCAAATCAGTTGATTCTTCGTACGTCCAAATCGTCCCCACCGATGATGGAAAAAAATCAGCAACAGAGGGAGACGATGCCCCTTGGATGAGAAATGCAGCAAGACAAACGATCATTAGATTATTTATTTACAAGTTCAACGCTGAAACTTTGCTTCTTGCCGTTTGTTGTCAAGTCTGAATTCATCTTGACAAAACCAATTCCCTTACAAAACCACATTGTAGAGACATTTTTAGATTTGGTACCGCTTACTGTCATCGTTCCATTTGCTGTGATCTTTAGTGTTTCGAATTTTCCAGCTTTTGAAGTAATTGTTTCAAGCTTCATGGCCCGGTACGTCATGGATTGAGATACTTCCATTGGTGCCGTTCCTGAATTCATCGTAAACGTCGAAGTTGATTCCCACTTGCTGCCAGGAGCAATATCCGCCGGGACTTCGAGCGACGGCTCGTTCAGTTTTTTGCCTCCTACGGCAGTTGTATAAACGCCAGTTCCATCCACCATAACTTCAGTTTCGCCGACCTGGCTAAATTGACCCGTTCGGGTCGTCTTAAAGTATGCTTTCCCACCTTCCATGCGGATAAAAGTAGAGGTTTGTCCAGCATCTTCTGAATTTCCATTTGTAGTTTGCTTGTAGGCTAATGGACCCTCAAAACCCAATCCGTAATACTCATAGCCAGAATGCTTTAGGGATGCTGGAATGGTTTCAATGGACGGTTCAGATATCGTGCCCGAATCTGTTCCGGCATTCGAACTAACCGTTTCGTGATTCGCCGATGAACTTTGCAGACTTACTGAGTCGCTCTTCTTTTCAGAATTCTGGCAACCGAACATCGCCAGAATTGCAAGCGTCAAAAATGTATATTTCTTCATCAGTCTTTCTTTAGCGAATATTCCTTTAGAACGAGCACATTTGTTCCAGCTACAACCACGCCCTTGTCCGTTGTGAATACTGAATCTTGGCGATAACGAATAAGTCCCACATTCTTAGCCCAATATGACACGATTTTTACTTTTCCATCTTTGACCTTTGATTCAGAAAAAGTCCCGTTTGCCTCTATTCCAACGCCAGTCATGGTGCCCATTTTTGTATCTACGAGTTGAGGCTGGTACATGGTGCCCTTGTACGATTGATTTCCATTCGTTCCTAGAATAGTAGGCCCAACACCTTTCCATGTGAAATTCTCGCCGGGTTGAATCGGAAACAGAAACGTAGGCTGTGGCGGGTTGTACGCAGTTCCCTTGGAAGATACGGTGACTTGAAATAGCCCTCGATCGTCGAATAACCAAGTTTGCGTATCAGATTTGTCGCTGCTGATCGAGCTTTTCATCGTAACTTCGATTCCAGTACCCGACGGCTTGATGCCAACGATTTCGAATACGAGAGTCTCATTCGACTTGCTGACCTGGCCCGCGACAGACTGTTGGCTTTCCAAATCATACGTCCACTTGTTGCCAACCTTTACGGGAAACAACAGCTTTCCGTCCTCGTTTGTGATCTTTTCCACCACAACTGGTTCGACCGGCTTTGGCGTGTAACTGCCTGAGCCTGATCCGCAACCAACGCTAATTAGTGAGACGGCGGCAACAGATGCCCAAAAAAATGTTCTGTTCATGGTTTTTCTTTCCTATTTTGATTCAATCTCTTGATTGAATCAAGAGTGTCTTCGATCAGTCCTTGATCTGAAATCTGTTTTATCTGCACTTCGGCGAACGGAATCGCCTGCTCCATTCTCGGAGCGGCTATAGCGACTCCATTCCAAACGACCAAAAGTTGCTCGCCTCGGTGCTTTGCACTATATTGCCAAAGCCGGCGGCGACCTTCCTCATTCAGTTTGATCGTCATATTATGCTGTGATTTGCCGTCGCTGCCTTCGTAAGTCGAATACGAGCCATCTTCGATGAAGCTGTCATTTACAACCACAGTGATGCTGTTAAGCAGTTGTTCTGGCAATTCTGCCAATTGCTTCATTCGAGACTTCGAAATTCTGGATTGCAGCGAGCTGCGAATGTTTTCGCACTTGGAAGGGTCTTCAAGCAATTTTTGTGCCGAAACAATGTAGTAAGTCTGCATCATTTCCTTGGTGAGCTTTCCTTCCTCGGCGATTTGGCCCTCCAAGTCCCTCATAAAACGGGGCCTGAATTCTTCACGCAAATTTCCAGTCACATGGGACGTTTTTCCTTGCTTAACGATTTTGACTGTAACAGGAGATTCGATTACGATTCCCTCAAGAATTGCAGCAAATCTCAGCGTTTCGGTAGGTGAACCGTCGAGACGCACATTCATGTCTTGCTCAAGCTTTTTTGTCAATACGGGGTCGCCATCAATTGCTTTTTGAATATCGTTGGCGTTCCAAACAATAGGATATGCCGGAAGGCTCGAATCGTTGATCTGGTTCATCGTCATGACGAATTTGCCCATTGCGGCAGAATCGCCCTGAAGCGCACCAAGCATATCTCTTAGAGGAATCCTGCGCTTTTCCTGATCACCGCCACTCTCTTGCTTTTCAGGGGACTCAAAGCCTCCCCTAGATCCTAAAACCAATTGCGCAACTTGGTTTGCAACGACGATGTAGTAACCTTTCGTTGTATCAACACCGAGAATATTGACTTCGCCAGGTACAAGAGGGTCAAAAGACTCTCGCATGATCAAGTAGTCTGGGACAACCCTAAATCCAAGAAAACCAATAGCTCCAACGCAAATCGCGCCAATCAATATTTTTGTTGAGGATCGAAGTGGCATTGATTTATTAACAACTCGAATTGCAGTTCAGTTCGGCGAGTCGAGTCCAGTTTACTCCCTGACCCTATTCGCTCGGGTTGTAGCCCTCATAAAGGCTTCCGGCAATTAGGCACAAAACCCATGTGAGAAGCAAGCAAATGATCATGGGTACCAATGTTGCCAATAAGACATTCCAGCCAACTGCAAGCCACAAAGCTAAAAATACACCTACTGGCATAGAACCCAAAATGAAAACTCCGAGCATCGTCACCAAGCCTCGAAATTGACGCTGAGTATGATCTTCTACATCTGGGAAAAGCACCGTTACCATCAATACAGTCGCGCTCATCACAAGCGATAGGCCAGCAACAAGGACAACTGATGCGAAACATTCGAGTACTAAATATGGCTTTGCGATGCTGACGCCAACCGCCCCAATGATCGAAGCTAGAATGCTCAATGCGGCTTTGGCCGATATTTCAGCGATTGCCATCCGAAACGCCGGAAATGGCAGAGGTTTTAGCAAGTCCACTCGCCGGAGCCATTCGATGAACCCAACTTGAGCCAAAGGAAGAGTGAGAGACATTACCGATGACAATTGCAGAGTAAGCAACATTCCAACCGAAGCAATGCGCCCAGTTTCTTCAGGAATTGCAATTGGAATTACAAGCATGAGCACTGTGAGCAATCCCAATGCATAAATCATTCCGCGCATCCCGCGGCCCAGCAGGAAGGCTTCCTTCCATAAAAGCGCCCAAGGCCCACGCAGCTTAGAACGATTGAGCCGAGCATGGGATTTGACTTTGATTTTTCCTTGGCGTGCGAGCTCAGCCGAAACTCCCATCATGTCGCCCGAACGTTGCATGGCCCTCAAGTTCGTACTTTGAAATCCCTTGACTGCTGCCTGATCATACATCCAGGCCGATTGTGTAAGTGCGACTCTCAGCGACCCGACAGAAATCCCTATTAAAGCGAACAGTCCTAATGCTCCAAAGAGCCATGAACCTGTCAGCGGTGCCATAACTAACCATAGGGCGAAGGTTGCAGGGAAGAAGATGATGCGAATGGGAACGCTTTCCGAAAACTTGATCCATTGGGCAAGTTCAGGCATGAGCCTAGCTTCAAAAGCGATGTAAGCGATAGCCCCAATTGCAACAGCAACAAGGCCCCATGAAAGCAGGTTCTTGTTGCGGTCGCTCGACCGGTCGCTCCGATTGATAAACAAGCTCATCGCGTAGTTGCTGCAAACCCACATTAGGGCAATTAGCAGCCAGCCAAGTCCGAGGGCGCGAAGCGCCATCATCCCGTAATCGGGATTGGGGAAATTTCTGAATATTGCGTCAAATCCACGTTTCGCGGGTTGAATTCCAAACAATACAATGATGATAGGAACGATCAGCGTGAAGAAATAATCCCGAATCATTCGAAATATCAAGACTGTCTTTGGCGAGATTGGAGTTGGAAACAAAATGTCAACATCTGCGGGTTTGAATGCAGCTTGCTGCATTCCCGCCCCCATCATCAAAAACAACGACATAGCCGCCATTGCTGCAAAAACGATAGCCTGAACCAATTGCAATGGCGGAAATTCAAGTTGGCCGTTTAAGCCGTTTGGGACAACACTCTGACTGCCGCCAAAATTTCCCGGCCTCAGAAAGATCAAGAAGTAATAACCCAGAAAGAACAAAAGGCCGATCAACCGTTTTGGCGAACTTGCCGCACGAATGACTCCATTTTTGAACTGGCTATACGTCAAATAGAGGAGCGGTTTCATGTTGATTCGATGGCGATTCTGTAAGTCTAAGGAATATCTCTTCCAAGCCAAGTCCCTGCATGTCATTTCGTTGCTGAAGCTCGGCGAGCGTTCCGTCTGCCAGCATCTTTCCGCTTGAAACAATAATGACTCGGTCGCAAAGTTTTTCGGCAGTATCGAGCAAATGCGTCGAAACAAGAATTGCACATCCCTCATTTCGGGCGCGCAGCAACTCGGCCTTAACTTCCGCTACACCCGCAGGATCAATTCCAATTAACGGTTCATCGAAAAGCAAGATATTCGCCGAATGGATGAACGCACAGGCAATCGCAAGTTTTTGGCGCATCCCTTTGCTCAGCGTTGCAACCAAAACATTACGCTTGTCTTCTAGGCGATACCTTTTCAACAGTTCTGAAGCTCTCGCGTCAAAATCTGTCATCGAATCAAAACACATAGCCACAAACCGCAAGTGCTCCTCTACAGTCAGCAATTCGTAGAGCGAGGGTAGTTCTGGAACGAAAGCCATCTGCATCTTCGCTTGTGCCTGCTGCTTGTTCAGATCAAACCCGTTGATGCTAATTGAGCCTGCTGTTGGCTTCAAAATCCCTGCGACGCATCGGAGAGCTGTGGTCTTTCCAGCACCATTAGGACCTAACAATCCCACAATTTCACCAGGGTGAATGATAAAGGAAAGCCCATCTACCGCCCGAAGATTCTTATATTCTTTGACGAGATTTGAAACTTCGAGCATAGGGGACTATGGTTTACCTTAGGAAGGCTCCGGAGTGTGGCATGGCATCCGACCCAAGACTAAAGTGAAGCCAAACATTTGAACATCTGCAAACGAAACGGAGCATTGCGACGTAAGGAAACATCATGAACTTAAAATCAATCTTGGCCAGCACATTACTTTTGGCAGCAAATATCGGAATCGCTGCCGATGAAGAAGTCGAGAAACTTCTTTCTGCCATGCGCGGAGCCTATAAAGACGCTAAGACAGCCAAACTGACCCTCAAATCAACGATGCTCTTTGAAGAAAAAGAGGCTTCAACAATTTTTGAAGCGACATTTAAGGGTCCGGACAAGCTGTATATGTACACGGATTCCATGTTCGGCGCGGATGGCAAGTTCAAGGTGATTTGCGATGGGAAGACTATTACAGTTTCTTCTCCAGAAGGCAAAGACGAAATTCCATATTCTATAGAAGACCTCAGCGGTGTCGGCCCATTGAACCTAGAAACTCTCTGCTTTTGGGATTACCAAAAGCAGTTAAGCACGGGCGATGACGGAAATATGAAGAAGAGCGAGTTCAAAATCTCACTTGACCAAGATTGGAACGAGAAAAAATGGACAATTCTCGAAGAAACCGCAAATGAGCAGGGCGTACTTGTGAAGTATTGGATTGATCCCAAATCGCACTTTATATGGAAAACAGAAGTTGCCGAAATCAAGACGAAAACAAAATTCATGACGTGCGAGATTCAAAAACTGGAGATCGGCCTAGCTGTTGAAGACAGCTTGTTTGGTGGGTAATCAGTTTTCTTTCGTTGATTTGAAATGCTCCGAGCACTTCGGAGCATTTCTTCTTTTATGGGGTCAAAATGAAGTTGGATGCTCATTTTTGCCGAACTGAATTTCACAACTGCAAGTGTGATGGCTGGAGAGCCTTGTGATCGTGAATTTGTGATAGCGAATCTGTCAGCTTTGTCTCAAAGACTCGACGGCATAGATGATTTTAAGACTCGGCTTCTTGTACCTCCAGAAGACGCAATTGACCAATGGTGGGAATCACGTTTGGCAGTTTGTAAGTGCGCCGAAGAAATGCCTGGCCCTCTCTTCGCATCAATATCTCACACAAATGGAATCTCAGTGGCTGCCATTCACCCAAAATCTTCCGGGATTTTGGGAATTGGCATTGACATTGAAATTGCAGACCGCATAATTTCATCCAGAGCCGAAGAGAGGATTCAAAGGCTCGTACCTAATTCGGTTGAGCCTGAGCTGATCCGGTGGACTCGATATGAAGCGGCGTATAAGGCGTGCTACGGAAATCGCGAATTGAAGCACGTCATTGACGGTCAATTCGGCTACGATGGGTTCGAAATCGAGACAGAAGTCCGGAAATTCGAGCACTTCGTCGTTTCAGTCGCTATTGCAAAAACTATTTGATGGGCAGTTACCGCTTTTCCATCTAATCACGTTGTCAATCTTTCCTGCAACTCACTTTCAGCTTCTTGAATCGCTCGAAGCTCGCTGAGAACCATATCGAGCGATTCACCCGAAGAAAACTGCTTCCGCACCCCGTCATCCAAGAGCAGGCGTTTAGTGGCACTCTCCACCTCGTTAGCAAGCCTTTGTAGCTTCCATGCAACTTCCCTCGCAGCCTCATATTCTGCTGGAAAATGGTCAACTTCTGGTGCAGACAGCTCCTGCCCTACTAATCCCTGCAGGAAGTCGGTGAAAACCGTCTGCCATTCTTCATTCTTAGGCTGAGAAACAATGGAAGTTTGTAACAACAGGACAACGTCCTCCATGGCAAGCTCAGATGCCAAGAGCGATTGGTCCTTAACACTCTTCCAATGCTGCGGTAGATTAGATTGATTCCATGCTGCTCCATTTAGTGCTTCCCGAATTCTCTGCCAATTCCTCGCGCACTCTTCAAACAGAGCAGCCGCGATGGGCTGTATGTGGCGGTGAAGCCTGCTTGAATCCAGATAGCCCTTCAAACTTCTCATCAGAGGCTTCAATTTAT
Organism: Armatimonadota bacterium; assembly: GCA_031405735.1. Lineage (GTDB taxonomy): Bacteria > Armatimonadota > Fimbriimonadia > Fimbriimonadales > Fimbriimonadaceae > JANNJE01. The sequence goes on from JANNJE010000230.1 coordinate 7,800, forward strand.
TGAGCCTTTCCATCTCTGCCTCGGACCTCTTTTGAATGCGATTCGAAATCGAGGTTGCAAGCCAGGCAACTGTTGGTGCACCTATTAAGACTCCTAGAGGGATGGTCCACCAGCCCGTGTATCGCCAAGCGAACCAGCCAGCACCGATCGTTCCGGCTAGAATCAGCCCGCTAACCCAACCTTCCACGTCGTCAACACCATGACCATGTTTTGATTGCCGGACAAATTCGCCGAAAAGTGGAAGCTTCTTTGACTTTCTGCCGGTACTGCTCATCATTGCGGGGCCTGTCATTCTACGAACTCCTACGGTTCTTCGCTCGAAAAGGTTTGGACTGCGGCTTGAACTTTTGGAGGCAATGGGATATTTAGGTGCTCGTATGCTAGCTTTGTGGCACATCTGCCACGCGGAGTGCGCTGAATCAAGCCATGCATCATCAAGTAGGGCTCGTAAACGTCTTCAACTGTTCCAGCATCCTCTCCCAGGCTTGCGGCGATCGTGTCAAGTCCCACAGGGCCTCCCTCAAACTTGTGAATAATGGTTCCTAAAATCCGACGATCCATCGAATCTAAACCTGCTTCGTCAATTTCAAGCGCCTCCAAGGCAATCTTGGCTCCGCTCGCCCGAATAGAATCTTGTCCATCCACTTGGGCAAAGTCGCGAACCCTTCTCAACAACCGATTTGCAATTCTCGGCGTACCTCTCGATCTCTTTGCAATTTCTTCAGCACCATCCCGTTCGACGCTGTATCCGAGGATGTTCGCAGATCGAACAACGATTTCATAGAGCGGCTGGGTGCCATAAAATTCAAACAGTGCTGTTATGCCGAAGCGGTCACGCAACGGGCCCGTTAGCAATCCTTGACGGGTTGTTGCACCAATTACGGTAAACGGGGGTACGTCGAGCCGAATCGAACGGGCGGCCGGCCCTTTGCCGATCATGATGTCCACTTTGCGGTCTTCCATCGCCGGATAAAGAATCTCCTCGACCGCCCGTGGCAGGCGGTGGATCTCGTCAATGAAAAGCAACGCCCCGTCATCAAGATTAGTGAGAATCCCAACCAAATCGCCCGGACGTTCGATTGCCGGGCCGCTAGTGATGTGAATGGTTCCCGACATTTCCGTTGCGACGATGTGAGCAATCGTAGTCTTCCCCAATCCGGGCGGCCCATAAAGGAGCAAGTGATCCAAAGGCTCGTTTCGCTGAAGAGCCGCCTTCAAGAACACGCTCAAATTTCGCTTGAGCTTTTCTTGGCCGATGAACTCGGACAAGGTCTTTGGGCGTAAAGAATAGTCAAAGGCTTTGTCAACGACATCTGCCGTCATCGCCAAATTCTCGTTTTCGCGGTTCATCTCGCTAGGCTCCTCAATGCGAGTTTCAGGCGGTCTTCGACATTGTTCCCTGTTGCGCCTCGCGCCGCCATTTCGGCCTCCTGCCTCTTGTATCCAAGTGTCAGAAGGACCTCGACCAATTCATCGTCAACTACATCTCCGGTTCGATACGTTCCGTCAACTGCCGCCTGAATTCTTTGCATTGAAGCAAGTTCAGTCACTTTGTCCTTCAATTCTAGATTGATTCTCTCTGCGAGGCGAGGGCCGACGCCAGTCGCTCTTGAGAGCGATCTTGCGTCGGATGCCAAAATTGCACCCACAACAGCATGTTCGCCAAGCTGTCCAAGTAGCGAAAGCCCAATTTTCGGACCGCAGCCCTTTACTTCTGTCAATAAATCAAACAATCTGCGCTGAAAAAGGTCGAGAAATCCATACAGAAAGGTGCCGTCCTCTCTGAAGACCTGGCGAATCCTCAAATCTACGTTTTGTCCAACGGGAGGCAATTGGAGCAGAACCGAATCGGGCAGGTGAACCTCATAACCAACCCCGCCGCAATCTATAGTTGCGGTGGCACCTTGCACTTCGAGCAGTTCTCCTCGCAGTCTTCCAATCATTCTGTTAGGTTAGCACATGTCTACTGCTGCAGCTTGACAGATGTTGCAAAATCCACGCTAAATCTCAACAATTGTCGGCAGAACGAGCGGGCGAAGCTGCGTCCGCTTAGTGACATATCTTCGAACTAAATCGCCTACCGAGTGTCTGAGTTTGTCCACATCGGAAAGGTCGGACTTTGTCTGAGTTTTCAGGCCGTCAATGAGCACATCCATCGCTTGATCAAGTGCGCCTTCAGGACCATGGAAGCCCCTGGCCTGGATCACGGGGTCACCTACAATTTCACCGTTTTCGACATCCACAACGACGGTAACCGCAATGATTCCATCCCGCGAGAGATTGGATCGGTCCCGCAATGTCTCGTCTGTAATGCCCGGAGTGCCGCTGTAATCCACCAAGACACGCCCGCACGCGACTTTTGTGCCTTCTTCGGCGCTGGTTTCACGAATCTCAAGCGGAATGCCGTCTTCGAGGCAAAAGAGGCGGTGTTCAGGGAAACCCATCTCCGTCGCAATCTGCAAATAACGGTGCTGATGTCTCGGTTCGCCATGAACAGGAGCTAGATAATAAGGCTTCAGGATATTAATCATCATCTTCAATTCCTCTTGATAGGCATGGCCTGAAACATGGATCGGAATCGCAGAATCGTAAATGACGCGAGCACCCTGCCGAAACAGCCGGTTGATGGTCCGCCAGATTGCGGCTTCGTTTCCGGGAATTGGTCTAGCTGAGTAGATGAGCGTGTCGCCCTCTTTTATCTGTAGCCTGCCATATTCACCTTTCGACATTTGCACGAGGGCAGACATCGGCTCGCCCTGGCTGCCGGTTGTGAGAATGGCAAGCTCGTTTGGTTCGTGCTTTCGTAGTTCGTCGAGCGGAATTCGGACGCCCTTCGGAATTTTGAGATAGCCCATCCGTTCACAAGCATCGGTATTCTGCTCCATCCTTCGGCCCACGACCGCAACTTTTCGCCCCGTTTCTGAAGCAACGTCGTAAACCTGCTGCATTCGGTGAATGTTGCTTGCAAAAGTTGTGAGAAGGACTCTTCCTTCGGCTTCTTGAAAAACTTGGCGTAGCCCGTTACTAACGGATCGCTCGCTCGGCCCCCAGCCTGGTCGTTCGACATTCGTTGAATCTGAAAGAAGGCAAACAACTCCTTCATTGCCTATTTCTGCCAACCGATTCATGTTGGTCAACTTGCCATCTACAGGCGTAAAATCGAACTTGAAGTCGCCTGTGAAGAAAACTATCCCATGATTCGTCCGAACAGCAAAGCAGGCATTTTCGGGAATGGAGTGTGTAACGCGGATAGGTTCAACAGACAGCGAACCGACTTCGATGATGTCCCCAAATGCGTAAGTGCGCAGGTCGAGGTTCTTCAGTGAAAACTTTTCTTCCAGCTTATTTCGAATAAGAAGTTGCGTGAACTCGGATGCAAAAACGGGCACGTTTAGCTGGGCTAGCAGGTACGGCAGAGAACCCACATGGTCCTCATGCGCGTGGGTGAGAAAGACTCCTTTCACGCGGTTCTTGTTTTCTAGGAGGTAGGTGAAATCGGGAATAACAATGTCCACCCCAAACATTTCTTCGTTCGGAAAGGCAAGACCGCAGTCAATGACAATGATGTCGTCGCCTTGCTCAACTACCGTACAATTCTTTCCAATTTCGCCGACGCCGCCTAAGGGGATGATCTTAACTTCACTCATTCGAACTTACAGGGTACCTGGGAGGTCATTGGGTCATTTGGTTGTTACGTCATGAGGTTGGCGATTGGCAAATTGTTGGCAAGTAGTCGGCAGGTAGCTGGCAAGTTGTTGGCAAGTTGTCGGCCCGGGGGACGGATGAAACCCGAAACCTCACGATCTCACCCCCTCAATGACCCAATGACTTAATGACCTTTCAAAAAAAAGAAGAACCCCGAATTTACTTCGAGGTTCTTGTAGATGACGATGACCCTTACTTATGAGGTCGCGGATGCTTCTGTCGCAGGGCTAGTAGCGCCTGCTTCTTCCTTTGCACCACATCCAGCTAAAACCATTCCAAGCGCGCTCAGCGCCATCGCGATTAGTAAAATCTTCTTCATATATATTTGCCTCCTGATTTGTTGAGTTTCCGCGCAAGCGGTAACTCGTTATACCACTCCCATTGCCTCTTGCTCTAGGACCAGTATGTATTTGAACGTAATTCTTTGGCAAAAAGTTGCAGGCGAGGTTCAAAATTGTTTTTTGAAATAGTGTGGAAATGTGGAAAAGTCCTCTTTTTTGTTCGGATTGGTTCGGGTTAGTTCGGTTAGCCCGGATTTGTTCCAATCGAATACAGACCAAACCAGACCAATCCGTGCCAATCCGAACCGAGCCCTCAAGCTTCCTTATCTTTCTCGTTGTCAATCATTCCATCTTCAAACAATTTTCGGAGCCGTTCTCTGTCTGCCCGTTCTTGCTCTCGTTTTCGAACATCTGCAATGAACTCTGGCGATGTTGGCATTCCTGAACGGGTCTTGTTGACACGCTTTGCCGAACTGGGTCCTGAACCATATTTGATCGGCAGCTGATCCCTCGCAAAGAGTGCCGCCAAAATCAGTGGAAGGGCAGCAAAGACCGCCAATGCCGGATGCGAACCAAAAAACACTAGGGCAACCGACAACAGTGCGAGCCACTTTGCTTTGATTGGAATGACGAACATGAACAAAGTGGTCATGTTTGGATATCTTGTTCCCCAAAGCACAGTGACGCAACTCAGAATCCCCCATGCCCCAACGAGAACTCCCGGTATTCCCGTAATTGCAGAACCTAGCCAGAGGCACAATGCCGCTAATACAGTATAAATACCTAGAATGGCAGCAAAGCGCGGGCTGCCTTGATCTCGTTCGACTACTGTTCCGATGTTCCACATCCAAAACGAAGCAAAGAGCACGCCGATGAGGTCATAGGAAGGAACAAAAACATACGTCAGTATTTGCCAAGGTTTTGCGGCGGACGTAAGGGTATTGAATGCTAAGAGCGAGGAAATGTCCCTTTGGATTCCCCAGCCGAGCAAAAACAAAATGACGATTAGCCCGATCAAGGTGACCGAAACAATCCTGCGGGTCCGCATAATTTCCTGAACAAAATTTCCCTTTGACATCTGTTTCCTTACAACCTATCGGGCGAAATTTCCGTATCCTTCACGTACAATAGACGAAACGACTTGTCGAATGCTCCTTTGGGAGTGCGCGGGCTTGACCGCGCTATTTCAAAATTTCGACATTCCGCTAAGACTTATGGAAATTGAAAGCTGAAAAAGCGCGGTCAAGCCCGCGCACTCCCAAAACATGAACTACTTCGTAATTTGGCCCGATGGGCAACGATTTGGACCTGTTGATATTGCAACGCTTCAACAGTGGCAAGTCGAGAATCGTGTGGATAACAACACGATTCTAGAAGATGCCAAAAATGGCAACCGAATTCGGGCTGAGTTGGTACTAGGGCAGTCCGGAGTTCCCCCAACGACAACACCGTTTTCGCAGCCGAATCAGACTCAGAATCCGTACGTCGGCTATCCCCGAAATGTGACCTATGGAGCACCAGTTGCTGCTGCAAATGGAAAAACAGAGCTAACTGTGTCGTACATCTGCGGTGCACTTGGAATTGCGCTTGCTTGCTGTGTACCCTTGATTGTGCCGATCATCGGCCTCGTTCTTGGCATCGTCGCAAAGAATAAGGGTCAGAGTGGAGCAGGCGGCGCGATAGGATTGAACGTAGTCGGGATCGTTATATCTGGCATTTTCTTTCTCATGGGAATTGCTTCGATGTTCACCGGATAGAACCAGCGCTCACGTAGTAGAATCACGAAATCGTGGCAATCTTCCCAATACTTCTTTGTGCTTCCGTGCTCTCTGCCCCAAAGAGCTTTGATTTCTACCCGTACGGCCCGTACGACTCAGCGATTCCCAAACCAGAATCAATTCTGGGATATCAGCCTGGAGAGAAGCACACGACGTTTCGCGAGCAAGAAATCGTCATTAATGCGATCACCAAGGCTGCTCCGAAGCGCACAAAGATCTTCGAATTCGGCAGATCTTGGGAGAATCGTCCGCTCAAACTCATTGCTATAGGAAGCGAGGAGAATATCGCCCGATTGGAACTCCTTCGAAAGCGTATGGCAACCCTCGCTGCCGGGCAGCAACTGAAGCCAAACGAACTTGCCGATCTACCCGCGTTCGTTTGGATCAATCAGACGATTCACGGTAATGAGTCAGCTTCGTTTGAAGCGGCAATGTGGACTCTTTACAATTTGACTGCCTCAAAGGGCAAAGCAATTATTGATGCCTTTAAGAATACAATCGTCCTCTTAAATCCGGTTTACAATCCAGACGGGCATGAGCGGTTTGTAGTCTGGAATCGGTCTTTGGCGGTTTCAAGCGATCATCCCCAGGCGTTTGAGGGATTTGAACCGCGCTGGGTTCATGGTCGCACAAACCACTACCGATTTGACATGAATCGAGATAGAATCGCGTTTTCGCAGGCTGAAACCATTGCGGAAGTTCGAGAATACAACCGCTGGACGCCCCAGGTTTACATTGATCAGCACGGCCAAACCGAGGAATACTTCTTTCCCCCAAACGCTATGGCGACGAATATAAACGTGAATCGCGAACGACTCGAGAAGTGGACGCAGATATTCGGGCGAAGCTACGCCAAAGCTTTTGACAAACAAGGTTGGCTCTATTACGTTCGAGACGGGTTCGATTTTTATGCGCCGTGCTATCTAGACACTTACGCCCAGCTTCTCGGAGCTATAGGAATGACTCACGAAACCGATGGAGGAAGGCGGCTGAACGATACAAAGGACGACGGTTCGCCGCTCACTGTCGAGCTTGGAATGGCGAAGCATTTCACGACTGCAATCACAACGGTACTTACAGCATCGGCTAACCATGACGACCTCATGGAGTCCTTCATTTCCTATCGCACAAAGGCTACATCAGGCGATCATGCTGGCAAGTTCAAACGAGTTGTTGTGACATCGGCTGATCCACGCCCATTGAAGCGGCTTGTAGCACAGTTGTCTCGAGCTGGCATTCAATCATTCGTTGCCAATTCGAATTTCAGCAGTGATTCGGCGCATGATTATTGGTCGGAAACCGTTGGAGCGAAGGACTTTCCCGCTGGAAGTTTAGTTGTTGATATGGCGCAGCCAAACGGTCAGCTTGCAAAAGCGCTATTGGAACCCGGACAGGATTTCGAGAAGGAATTCACTGCAAACCAAGTTCGAATTGGGGAGAAGATTGACAAAAAGGACCAATATCCAGATGCCGAGTTTCCCGAGTTCTATGACATCACTGGCTGGAGCGTGATCTACGGACACAACCTGGCCGCTTGGTGGTGCGAATCTGCGTCTGCGGTTCAAGCCCGCCCAGCCCCATTTGTTGACCTTGGGTCAAAAATCCCTGGTTTGAATGACTCCGACGTAGGATATGCCTTCGAGTACACCGATCAAAACGATATTCTCGCAATATTTCAGCTTGCACTAGATGGCGTCAAGTGTCGCGTAATGACGAAGGATATGAAGCTGGGAGACAGGACTTTTGCAAAAGGCACATTCTACATATTGAAAGGAAGAAATGACGATGACCTCAACAGCAAACTTGAAGGAGTCGCCAAGAAATTCAGTGGACTTAAGATTTCAAAACTTGAAACCAGTTTCCCAGAATCAGGCAGGAATTCCCCAGGCGGTCCGGGGCAGCAGGCGATCCGCGAGCCTAAGATTGGTGTGATTTTCGGTGATAATTCCTCGACCCAAGATTTTGGAGCCCTTTGGTATTTACTCGAACAAGATTTCAAAATTCCCTTCGTACCCCTGCACAAGAACGCTTTGAACGGCGATTTGAGCGAATTTTCCTGCATTCTGTTTCCTAGTGGTTCGAACACCGCCAGTGACAAAGTAAAGTCGTGGATTCAAGGCGGAGGATGCGCGATAGTCCTTGGTTCGCCGGATTGGGCGATCGGAGACGGTAAATTTGCAAAACTCGACAAAGTCGGCGATGATAAGTCTTCGCCAAAGTCAATTCCTGGAACCTTTTTCTTAGCTGAATTGGACCCTAGATCGTTCCTAAGCCATGGCTACCCACCAATCAAAACAGGAAAGATGCCGTTCGCCATTCAAGCAGATGGAAACGATTTTTGGAAGGGTGGCACTGGAGGTTTGGGAGCTGTCACATTCGGTGATTCGGAAAAGAAACTTCTTTCTGGCTGGTCTTGGCCGAACGATTCGGAAAAGAATTTGAAAGGTGTCCACGCTGTATACGAGATGCCAATTGGAAGCGGAAAGGCCATCATCTTCTCATGGAATCCGTGCGAGAGAGCCATGCTTCCTGGGCAGAACAAGGTGTTGCTAAACGCAATGCTTCTGGGGCCTGGCTAGAGCTCGAAGGATTCAATGCGAGGCAATTTGTCATATAGAATTCTGACAGCATGATACATATTGTCTCATAAAAACTTGATGTTTCATATCAATGTGTCATAATATAATTTGACATGGATGCAAAATCACGAAAATTAAGGCGAATGCAGTTAGATCAGCTGCTTGTCCAAAACTTCAATATGGGGATACCTGAAACTCCAACTGGAGGATGGATTCGCGCCATTCGTCAGGCTCTTGGCATGAACTATGAGGTTCTCGGCAAGCGATTGGGAGTCTCAAAGCAAACAGCTCACCAGCTTGAAAGAGCTGAATCGAACGGCGCGATAACAATCAATCGGATGCGAATTGCCGCTGATGCACTCGAATGCGACCTCGTTGTGCTCCTTGTTCCCCGGCAGCCACTCGCCGAAATTGTGCTCCAAAGGGCTATTGAAGCAAGCACCAATCAAGTCCAGCGGGTCAGCCATTCGATGGCGATGGAGCAACAATATGTTTCAAGGGACAGGATCAACCAAATGGTTGATGACCGAGTTGCTGAAATGATTGAAAACGGAGATCAGAAGATTTGGGAATGAAAATCGAACCTGACAATGCTGCAACACAAATTGACCCAAATGAGTCGGAGGGCCCCATTCCATCCCTCCGAACACAGGCGGAGCTCAATGAATTTGAGGCTCTCAACATTCTTGATGGCACCTTATGGGCGCAATCAAGCAAATTGATAATTAAGAGCCTGCTAAAACAGGAAACATTGAAACTGCTCCATAAACGTATGTTTGGAAATACATGGAGTTGGGCAGGCACCTATAGGAAAACTCAAAAGTCAATCGGTTGCGATGCCTGGCAAATCGCGATGAAAATGGAGCAGCTTGAAGATGACTTTGCAAGTTGGCTTAAGTTCAACTCCTATCCCCCTTATGAAATCGCAGCGAGGTTTCATCACCGGTTAGTGCAAATTCATCCCTTTCCGAACGGAAATGGACGCTTTGCCAGGCTTGCGACCGACCTACTTTGCAAACAGCAAGGTTGGCAAATTTCTTCCTGGGGCTTTGAAAATTCAGAAACAAACGAGGCGCGAGCAGAGTACATCAGTTCTCTGAAAATGGCGGATAGTTCTGAATACGCAAGTCTCATCCGGTTCATGTTTCCGGAGAGAAGTTAACTAAATCGTGGAGCGGGCGACGAGATTCGAACTCGCGACTCTCTGCTTGGGAAGCAGACACTCTACCACTGAGTTACGCCCGCAGATACTCGAACAAAAATTGGAGCGGGCGATGAGAATCGAACTCACATGGCCAGCTTGGAAGGCTGGAGCTTTACCACTAAGCTACGCCCGCTCGCGACTATCATTGTGGATTGCGGAAGCAAGAATGTCAAGGATGCACCCTAAAGAACAGCCTCAATTCTCCTTTTACCGATTTGCAAAAACGCCTTCGAGGGTCTTGTCTAATGCCGCACCCCGCAAGCTGCCGACATTCGCCAAAATCTTCCCTGTGTTTCCATCAACCAAGAGACAGAAAGGAATGCCTTCCACGGCGTATTGCCCGCCGATAGTCGTGCTCCAATACTTGCCTTCGTATATTTGAACCCAAGGCATATCGTGCTCTTTGGTAAAAGCATTCACTTTATCAGCCATATTCGCTTGGTCGAAGCTGATTCCAAGGACGTCAAAGCCCTTGCTGTGATACTTCTTGTATGCAGCGATTACATTTGGTAGCTCTGCGATGCAAGGCCCGCACCAAGTAGCCCAAAAGTCCATCATGACAATTTTGCCTTTGTATGAATTCGGAAAATCTATTTTCGATCCGTCAATAGCCAACGCAGAAAATCTAGGTGCATCCTTTCCGACCCCTAGGTCTGGTGGCAGGGGAATCTCACCAACTGTTTTTTCAGATTTAACTACTGTAAACGAACCATTTTCTGGTTTGAGTTCGTAAGTTGTTCCGCCAAAGTTGAACGGTGCAGTGCTCGAAACGGTCTCGCTTCGTCCGTTGTTCTTCCCGTCATTGTTGCGGTCAACCCAAATTCTAGATGCACCTTGAAGCGCACCCGCTAAACCAACGGTTAGCGAATCCCTGCCGAAGTTGAGTTTGCCTTCGTAGCCAAAATCGGCGTAGTACAGAACAACTTCTTTGAGCGCCGCCCTTTGGGGATCTTTTTGATCAAAACGGTATGCATTCACGGCTCCCAATTTCCCGCCAAGTTCCACTTGAAACGAACCAGAATACATGGTCATCCCATTCTGAGTTCTTGAAGTCCATACGACGGCAGCGTCATCTCCAAAATTACCGTTTTTATTAGAATCAACGAAAAGTCGGGCTGGCTTTCCTTCAGACTCTTCCAATACAAAGTTAAAACTAGAATCCCCGAAGACGAACTTCCCAGTTTTTCCTGCAGAAACGCCTTTGGCGGCAAGACCATTTAAGGAAGTCGCAACTTCCATGTTTGCGCGAATTGGAACGTAACCGCCCATCTTTGCGGTCATGCCTTTAGAAACAAACTGGAAACCCCCGCCTTGGAGAGCGGCACACAAAACAAATAGAGTTGAAATGCTCATGTTGCTATTCTACGCAAATTTTGCTGAAATTGACTTCGAAATTTGTGCTTTGCGAAAGGCTAGCTTCATCGAGCCAAGCTTAACAACTCATTTATGTCAAGCGGATCAGTGACCATTGCCAATTCACCATCAATTTTGGGCCATTCGCCTTCTGGCCGGTCCCAATAGATTTCGATTCCGTTTCCATCTGGATCATGAAAGTAAATCGCTTCGCTGACTCCATGGTCGCTGGCGCCGTCAATTTGCACACCCATTTCTACCAGCCTTTTTAAAGAAGCAGCTAAGGCTTTTCGAGTTGGAAACAGGATTGCAAAGTGGAAAAGTCCTGGCGAAGATCGGGGAGATGGGCTTCCGCCTTTACTCATCCATGTATTCAGCCCAAGGTGATGATGATAGCTGTCAAAAGAGAGAAATGCAGCCGAATCGCCATACCTCTGGGTGAGTTCTAGTCCAAGCGCATCTTTGTAAAACTTGATACTTCGTTCAAGGTCTGATACTTTAAGGTGGACATGGCCGATATGAGGGGCTAGTTTTGTTGTCATAGAGTTGCTCTAAGCTACAGAAGTCAGTTCTGTTAAGCTATGTTCCCATCGGGAACTGGTGAGCAATTGAGCCTTGCCATTCTAGCACCACCTCCGGGGTGCTGAGTTGTTCATCGCTGAACCCGGAGTCTCTCAAGTTCGACTCCGGGCTATTAGGCTTTGATCCCTTCAGGATCAGTTCCCTTCAGGATCAGTTCCTGAAATTTCCCTTGAACACCCCGCAATCCCTAGCTACTCCCAGCCATTCCCAACAATTCCCTGTAATCCCCATCAATCCCCAGCCACTCCCTGCTAAAATAATGAAATGAGCACGATCACAGCTCCGCCATACAATCGCGTATTCAATTTCTCGGCTGGCCCATGCACTTTGCCGGTCGAAGTCCTCGAAGAAATTCGAGATGAAATCATGAATTTCAGGGGTACTGGAATTAGCGTTATGGAACTTTCGCATCGCGGCAAAATCTACGACGACGTTCATAACGAAGCACTTGATTCTCTTCGGAAATTATTGAACGTGCCTTCAAATTACAAGATCCTCTTCCTGCAAGGCGGAGCGAGTATGCAGAACACCATGATTCC
>JANNJE010000231.1:0-3499 GCA_031405735.1 Armatimonadota bacterium
AGTTGCCCAAGTGCCCAAGTTGGCTCCCGGTTGAATGAATGAACTGATTCGATGCATTGAATCTTCGATCTTGAATTACAATCGGAATATCGAAATTGCCGCTTGGAAGTCTAAGCTTCTCTTCGATCAGTTCATGAACAATGATTAGCCCAGCGAGCCCCTTGTTCACCTGAAAGCCGGTTCGCATATCCGTATGGGCGTGGTACCAGTACGTTCCTGCGCTGTTTACGACTTCGAACTCGTGCTTCCAGCTTCCACCCGGTGCAACGGTATTAAGTGGATGCCCGTCTGCGTTATGTGGAACATCGAGCCCATGGAAATGAACGACCGTACCTTCGGCAAGCTGGTTGTAAAAGTCAATTCGGACACGCTGTCCCTTCCACAAGTGGATTGTAGGACCTAAAAATGAACCTGGAATTGGTGCAAGCGTCTGTCGAGGGCCCGACAGCAACCGAGCGGTGTACCGGTATGTGCTGGTTGCCGTACCGGACAAAATCTGCGCTGTGCCATTAGAAGCGATCAATTGAATATGAAGGTCAATTTTTCTTGGAGCAAGTGCCCGCGCGATGCCACCTGTCGCAAATGCGCCAACACCCATCCCGCCATAGCGCAATAAATCTCTTCGGGAAATCGCGTTTCGCTCCAACTTTTCAAGAAATTCAAACGACATATAAAGACCCAAAATCCAAAACTATATTGTATCGTGAAAGAGGCACCTAAATGCCGGACAATAATGTCAGGAGTCAATCTCCAATGAAAACCTGGTAAACAATGGAGTGGGAACTTATCGGAATACGTTGTTCGTAAGAGATTCGAATTGATTCATTCGACAGAAAATATAGGTGCCGGGGTTGATGGTGTGCGACAAAAATCGCTGGGTCTGACGCCTGCAGGCCTTGAGGGTGACGTTCCAAAGTCAAATCCATGGTCGGCAACCTATCCAAACCATTTGCTTCGAAATCGAGACCAGAGCCACATCGTTTTTGGCAAGGTGAATCGGTATTCTTGGCATGGTTCAGGCAATTTGAGCATCAAGACCGTGTTTTCTGGATTTGCTGAAGTTGAATCTGGGGGCGGGATTCATCGTGTGGAGCCGACAAGCTACGTTGTAATCAATCATGGACGCGAATATTCCATCGAATTCAACGATGAAACTGGCGTTGACGGAATGTCACTTTACTTTGAACCCAAAATGGCAAGGCAGAGCCTTGCAGCATTCGAACTGGGATTAGATGAACAACTCGACAATTCCAATCAGGGACAATTGAGGTCGGGCGACTTTTTTGAAAGAATTTTTGAAGTAGACTTCGTTCACGACCAATTGAAAAGAGTTCGCGAAGAGCTTCCAATCATGCAGTCAGACCCGCTATGGGTTCAAGAAAGCCTTCATTTGACATTAGCCCTGCTCATAAAACGGCAGAGCGAAGTTTTGCAGGAAGTTGACGAAGTTCAAGCTGTACGCGCGAACACAAAGGAAGAACTCTACCGGCGATTGTATAAAGCAAGAGACTATGCCTACGCCACTTTAGACGAGTCTATCTCGTTAGATGACCTCGCTTATGTAGCTTGCCTCTCAACCAATTACTTTTTGCGAAGTTTTCGAGGTCTTTTTAAGCAAACTCCGCACCAGTTCATCATTGATCGCCGAATGGATCGAGCTAAAAAGCTCTTGCTGCAGACGAACTGTTCCGTCTCTGAAGTTTGTGCCGCTGTGGGATTTCAGAGCTTAGGTTCATTTTCTTGGCTTTTCAAGCGGCGAGTTGGCCTTTCGCCAGAAGCTTATCGGCGAAATTGCGGCCATCCATCACCGATTGCCTGAATCGTTGGCTTCTCTAACGACGTATCTACATTCAGAGACGTTGACCATATTTTGTGGGTATTTTGGTCTAGTTGCGAAGTTCACTCCTTGCAATTTTTACAGGAAATCGCCCATAATACAAATAGATAGGACTACGTCTGAATCTAGATTGATCGCAGGATGCGCATTAGAAGCTGACATTGAGGACGGGCTGGCACAGGAAACTTTGGATAGTTGTGCAGGCGAGTCAGCGAAGAGGGCTTTTGTACGCCTCCTAAGGTCAAAAAACTTATAGGAGAATAAACGGAACTATGAAGCGTACACTTACATTAGCTCTCGGTCTCGTGATCGGAGCTTCATTCGCTACACAGGCATTCGCGCAAGATGCGTTCCCTGACACTCAAGAAAATCACTGGGCATACGAAGCACTAGCCAAAATGAAGGCTGCTGGTTTGCTCGTTGGTTATCCTGACGGATACTACCGCGGCGGCCGACCGGCCAGTCGCTATGAAATGGCAGTTGCACTCCACGCATTGTGGCAGCACCTCAAGGGCATGATGGACGGTTACGAAACCCGAATCAAGGCCCTCGAAAGCGCAACGCCAGAAGACCTTTCAGCAATCAGGAAGATGCTAGAAGACATGAGAGCCGAAATGGCTGGCATGAAAGCTTGGGGCGATGACATTGCTAATCTCAAGAAGATGGCAAGCACATTCGAGAAGGAATTGGCCTCGATGGGCGTTGACATTGAAGCTCTAAAGAAGAGCGTCAATGACTTGGCCTCAAGAGTGTCAGCTCTCGAAAAGAGAAAGCCTGCAATTGACATCCACGGCGACGCGGGAATGTTTATGTGGGGCGGATATTCAACTGACGGCCTTAACGGTATTACAGTTGATGGACGGCCTACAGGTCAAAACAACCAATCTGGCAACACAAGTAGCGTAGACAATGACTTCGGCCTTATGCACGAAGGACATCTCGCTATGACAGGTACGAACGACACGGGTCCAAAGTGGAAAGCTGTATTGGCTATCGGCAACATGCTCGATGGCGATTTCAACGATGGATTTGGCTCGACAGCGTTTGGCAGCCAGTCTACAACCGCTCACGGTGCCGCTTGGAGAGACGATGCAGACCAAACAGTCTACTTCCAAGAATTCAGCGCATGGTGGGATTTCAGCATCGGCGGTCAAACAGGTGCATTCAAAATGGGCCGACAAGGCGGCCAGGCTGGAGCGTTTTTCTTGAAGCGCCCAGACGTAACGCCTTACTATTCAAACCAGTATTGGGACAACCATGAATGGATGTACGACGGCGCGTCAGCAAACTTCAATTTCGGCGGAACAAACCTGAAACTTTGGGTCGGCCGAGTTGGTAGCCAAGAAACCACTGATAGCGACATCATTCAGCCAATGAGTGCTGGGCGAGTCGGACATGCGTTCACACCTGGCAACATTGGCGATGGATTCAATGACGAGCGTCCTCGTGGCCTAGGTTACGGCGAAATGTCGGTTGATTCCATGTTTGGCGCTACTCTTGGAATCAAGCTCACCGAAAAGGGAACATTGAACCTCAACTGGATTCAGCTTGACAACCGAAATGACTCGGGCGGCAGCGATGGCCCTGGTGGCGTGAACCGAACCGTCGTTTATGGCGGCGAACTTGGTTTCAACCTTGGAAGCTGGATGCTGAATGCTGGTT
>JANNJE010000232.1:0-4311 GCA_031405735.1 Armatimonadota bacterium
GCTACGGACAGACTATGCTGGAGCCGCGCTCGGCGTGCAGTTCGACGAACGCCTGACGGCCGGCTTGAAGGCGTTGAGCAAGCGTCACGGGACGACTCTCTTCATGACGCTGCTGGCCGGATGGGCAGCGGTGGTTGGTCAAAAAAACCACTTCTGTACCTAAACTTTATCGGGATTCCATCAAGAAGCGTCGAGATGCTCGACGCACTCCCAAAATTACAAAACGTTTTAGACTCGAATGAGTCGCTATTCACGGTATTAGTATCGGCAGTTTGATGTAGCATTGAAGGGTTTGGAGCCTACATTCTGCTGACTCGGCGTCTCTTTGCTCGTCGCCGCTTCTCGCTAGGCTTCTCAAAATGAGAATGTTCCTTTAATTCTCGAAGCAATCCGCTTTGCTGCAACTTCAAATTGAAGCGCTTAAGGGCGGAATCTATAGATTCGTTTTGCTGAACGGTCACATGAATCAAAGGCTGTACTCCTGCAAGGAAGAACTATTATGCAACATTTTGGCGATAGAGTCAAGTTCCATTAGGTACGATCACTTGCCATGGCCGAATTCGATGCTTCAAATCACTTTGGCTGGCAGTCTTCAGCGCAGGCTTGGCTAGAAACTGTGGAAGCTGACCCGAACCGAACCCATTTGCTCGATCCCATTCTTTTGAACCTATGCGGCGACGTCTCTGGCCTAAAGGTATTGGACATTGGATGCGGAAATGGAAGGTTTTGCCAATTCTTGGCAGATCGCGGTGCAGATTGCTTTGGCATAGACGTGGTTCCCAGTTTTGTTCAAGCGGCATCAAAATTAGAAATTGGGAATTTTGCGTTGGGTGATGGTGCACACTTGCCGTTTCGAACAAATTCTTTTGATGTTGTCATCAGCTACCTTTCGATACTGGATATTGAGGATTATCAGAGCGCCATTCGAGAAATGTCTCGGGTTCTGCTTCCCGGTGGGCGATGTATTGTTGCTAACGTCCATCCGATGGTGTCATCCATTCCGGGTTGGGTGAAGGATGAGGCTGGGAACAAACTGCATTGGAGGATTGACCGTTATTTTGAGGAGAGAGGGGAAGTTGCCGAATGGAGCGGGATTCGTGTATTCAATTGGCATCGGCCGCAAGAAGCCTATTTTCGAGCGTTCCTGGAATCAGGATTCTCGCTCACCAAGCTGATAGAGCCAAAACCGACGGAAGAACAGGCGAAGGTTCGCCCAGCCATCGCTGATAATTTGCGAGTTCCAAACTTCATCGTGTACGAATGGACGAAAGCCTGAATCCCGATTTCACTCCCTTTGTGATCCGCGAAGCCTATTGCCAGGGTGCTTTCCCCATGGCAGAGCCGTCCGGCGAGATTCGGTGGTACATGCCCTACAAGCGGGCTCTCTTTCTAATTGAAGGAATTCATGTATCAAAATCGTTAGCCAAAGCAATTAAGAGCGATAAGTTCTCGGTTACTTTCAATCAAAATTTCGAAGATGTAATGCGAAGCTGTCTGCGTCCAGAGGCAAACTGGATATCAGAAGAGATGATCCGGGTTTATACGTTGATCCACCACGAAGGGTGGGCGCATAGCTGCGAGGTTTGGCTCGACGGAAAACTTGTGGGTGGAATATACGGCCTACAAATTGGGACGTGCTTTTCTGCTGAATCTATGTTTCATCGCGAAACTAACGCTTCCAAAATTGCACTATGGGCGATGGTGAACCGATGTCGGGAGTGCGGGTATTCGATGTTCGATGCGCAGATTATGAATCTGCATCTGGCAAGTATGGGGGCATTTGAAATTGAACAAGCCGAGTTTGTTGCGCGGTTAACAGCCAATATAAAAGTGTCGCCATTAGGCACACTGTGAGAGTGGGGCAAGCAGAGATTTGCCAAATCATCAAATCAGTTCGTCGGACACGGCGAAGTGCCTTGCTTATAGGGATCCCAATAACTGTCCGGGCCCTTCACCTCAAGATTGTTCAAAACATCTTGATACCTTCTCGGATGTGAGCTTTGATCCAAGTTGACAACATTGATCATCCCGCCCCAGCGTTGCGCGCCATACATTTCTGCAAGCTCATCTGACGGGCGACCTTGTGGAGAGAAAAGAACTGAATTCCCCAAATTCTTCCAGTACTCGGAATAGTCCCCGTAGCAAACCCACGATGTTTGGTAGCTTGATCCAACAAGCGCCTGTGGTCGGCGTGGCAAGACTACATAGTAAGAGGCATCGAACAAGAGCGCGGTTGAAGCTTGAGCGTCAATCTGGCTCATGGATAGCCCGCCACCGGTTGGGGTGTACCAAGTCGGGTTTGAAAACAAATACCAATTCACGCCATAGTTGTTTTGCCCGCCATGGCTCCGGTATTCCGGAACATCGGTTGAGACACCATGCTTATCGAGCCCTACCCAGCCCTTTGGATTTCCTTGACAGCTAAGCAGCCGTTGCGTCGCTCCATACGGCCAAATCTGGTGATAGAAGTAAGAAGCATCGCGCACCCGCATTCCCACATATTCTTGTGCAACCGCGAGACCGTACGACTTGACAGCTTTTCGGTAATCGGGATTGATGCATTGCGTTTCTGGATCGCACATAGCGCCAGTACTTCCTAAGATTCGAAATGGAGGCAATGTTTCATCATAGTCGCTTGCATAGATCGTGGTCATCATGGCAACCTGGCGCATACCGTTCGAGCCGACGTACCTTTGGAAAACCTGCCGAGCGCCCACTATGACTGGAGACAGTATGGCAAGCAAGATCGAAATGATTGATATGACAACTAATAGCTCAATAAGGGTGAAAGCCTTTCGCATCGCGCATCCTCGTTTCTATAATCTGAATTGTTGGATTAATTACCCTGTTACTTTATAGAGTCGTTCAGAGGCGATTTATCACCGCTTATTTTTGGAAATTTGAAGTATGTAGAGTTTATCCTACCTTTCTATTATTATTATAGTAGACATAAATTTACTATAAGTGGAAAGATAATTCAGAATCCCTAAAAAAGTCCACTTTTTTTCAAAAAAAAGCTTGACAATGCCAATTTTCATAGTAAGATACCTGTCACTTGAGTCTGCGCTAGGGAATGGCAAGACAAAGGGGTAGGGCGGGCGCTCTACAAAGATTGGGGCGGGCGATGGAGCAAGGAAGCGATGTCGCTCGCTCAAAAAACAGGGGTACATCTTAAAGAGAAAATCAGGGGGTAGTTGGAAAAGGTTAGCGATTACAAATCAACATCTAAAAGTTTTATAGGCCTGATCCGAAACAAAAATGCCTCACCTACCTGAAGGATTCCAACCGCTCATCGGCACCGATGAGACCAGCATTGACGACAAGGGCCGCGTCCTTATTACCAAAGCCAAGCGAGACCGGCTTGGCGAAAACTTTGTCGTAATGCTAGGCAAATCTGGCGGAATTAGCTGCTACCCATCTAACATCGTTGACCAATTGCTTCAAGAGGTTTTCAGCGTAGACACGATGAACCCAGCTCGCGAAGAGTACACACGACTTGTTCTCGGAAACGCTTTTGATGAAATCACGTTTGATGCTCAAGGCCGAATGGTCGTGCCGAAGCGCATTAGAGAAGAAGCCCGGCTAACTGGCGAACTCTATGCAATTGGATGCGGCGATCGCGTTGAAATTTGGGACCGAGACGAATGGGTCAAATTCAATTTCGCGCCCGAAAAGTACAACACCGAACGTCGCGAGGCCATTGAAAACTCTTACAGTCAAATGCTGTTTAGCCGACAAGCGACAAGGCTAGAGGTCTCGGCATGACCTCCACACTATTTCAGATAGCATCTGGAAAACCACAAGGAGCAAATGCTCAAATGATGAGCGACCGCCCGGACAACAATTCCTCCTCCCAAGTTGATCCGGGCGGATTTTTTTCCGCCGCAGAGCCTAATCACGATCCAGTAATGGTCAACGAGATTCTGTCTGACCTAAATTTGCATCCTGGTTCAACTGTTGTTGATGGCACTTTGGGACTCGGCGGACACTCCAAGAGGTTTATCGAAGTGATCAAACCCGGCGGAACTCTCATTGCGTTTGACTGGGATGAAGCGATGCTGGCGGTTGCGAAGAAACGAATCGGCAATCCGACAAATGTTCACGTCGTGCTGGTTCATGACGATTTTCGCGAAAACAGCAAGGTTCTGGACCGGATGGGAATGAGAGCAGATGGAATCTTGCTCGATTTAGGTTTGAATAGCGGGCAAGTGGACGATCCAGACAGAGGCTTTAGCTTTCGATTCGACTCGCCCGCAGACATGAGAATGGATCGCACTCGCGGAGAGCCTGCATCTTCGCTTTTGAACCGGA